>DASVVH010000293.1:0-19719 GCA_036386615.1 Ardenticatenaceae bacterium | reverse complement strand
CACCTCTAGTCCTCTTTCATCCTCCTTCCGCTTCATTGGCACGGCTCTTGCAGCAATATCAAAGTTCAACTGCTCTCGGCCTTTGCAGAGGGACGCTGCGCGGCCACAACTGAATACACTTTAACCATCACCTACATGGGAGGAGAAACGCAGTGCTGCGAAATCTGACTGGTCTCGTTGTCATCGTGATTGGGCTGCTCTTTTTGAGTAGCCGCCTTGACGTTGTATCGGCCCAATCCCCCAATGCCTGGCAGGACAAGGTAGACCCCACTGTTCTGGCAGCGGCAAATCTTGGCGAAACTGACTTTCTCATCTACATGGAGCAACAGGCGGACCTGAGCGGCGCGGCGAACGTGTCCGGTAAGGAGGCGAAGGGCACCTACGTTTACAACCAGCTTACCGCCACCGCCCAACAGACGCAGCCCGCCGTCACCGCAGTGCTCGACGGCCTCGGCGCGAGCCACAAATCGTTCTGGGCCGTGAACGCCATCCTGGCACGCGGCAATCTCGCCGCTGTCCAGGCCGTTGCCTCGCTGGACGCGGTATCGTACATCTCGCCCAACGGGGAAGGCACTCTGAGCCTCCCCACTCAGGCCCAGGCGGCAGCCGCCGAGCGCGCGCCCTCCGCCGTCGAGTGGAACATTGCTCTGGTCCGCGCGCCGGAGGCGTGGGCATTGGGCTTCACAGGCCAGAACGTTGTCGTGGCGGGTGCCGACACGGGCGTCGCCTGGGAACACGCGGCGCTCAAGGGGCAATATCGCGGCTGGAACGGCGCAGAGGCCAACCATGACTACAACTGGCACGATGCTATCCCGGTTGCTGACCCGGTGGCAGAGTGCCCCGCCTTCTCGCCCGAACCCTGCGACGACGACGTGTTGCTCGGCGGCGGTCATGGCACTCACACGGTGGGTACGATGGTCGGCTACGACGGCGGCGAGAACCAGATTGGTATGGCTCCCGGCGCAGAGTGGATTGCCTGCCGCAACATGAAGTCAGGCGTTGGCGTCATCGCCACCTACATGGACTGCATGCAGTGGTTCCTGGCCCCGACCGAAATTGGCGGTGGGAATCCCGATCCTGCTATGTCCCCGCACGTTATCAACAACTCCTGGGGCTGCGTCGAAGGTTGTGACCCGAACACACCGGGCGGCGTGGTGAATCTCCAGATTCTGCGAGAACTCTCCCAGAACATTCGCATGGCGGGCATCGTCTTCGTGGCCTCCGCTGGCAACGACGGCCCTGAGTGCAGCACCATCGAGTTCCCGCCCGCAGTGTACCCTGAGTCCTTCACGGTTGGTGCTACGGACAACATGGATAACATCGCGGACTTCAGCAGTCGCGGCCCTTCTATCCTCTCGGAGGATCCACTTAACCCGGTGCTGAAGCCCAACATCTCCGCGCCCGGCGTGGACGTTCGCTCCAGCCTTCGGGATGGCAGCTACGACACGTTGAGTGGTACGAGCATGGCCGGGCCGCACGTCGCGGGCTTGGTTGCCCTCGTCATCTCTGCCAATCCGGCCCTCGCGGGCGAGGTGGACGCTATCGAGAACCTCATCGAGCAGACGGCGGTACACCTCACCACGGACGAAGCGTGTGGCGGTGACACGGCCGACCAGGTGCCGAACTACACCTACGGTTGGGGCCGCATTGACGCCCTCGCCGCCGTCGAGGCCGCCAGCGCGCCGACCAGCGTCCAACTAGGGGGCGTTGAGGCTCAGGGTGGTTCCAACGCCGGTGCCGGACTCTGGGTGGCGGGTGCTCTACTCGCCGCCACCGGCCTGACGTTGCTCCTCCGCCGCGCTCGACGCGCTTAACAGAAACAGCAGCTACAAAGCAAGGGGTCCACTCTTTCAAAGGGTAGGCCCCTTGTTGTATTATCTGGCGACGACCGACGACCGCTAACGGCAACGGATGAACGGCGTTACGTATCAACTTGACTGCTCAATGCCGTCCGGGGGTGTAGCGCGTGCAGAATACCATCGCTAAAGATAGGCCCATTGAAGCGAGCATCGCTCCATCAACGGGGCAGCGCCTCTGGGAGGTTGACGCGCTTCGTGGCGTGGCAATTCTCCTGATGGTTGTCTATCACTTCGCCTATGATTTGGTGGCATACGTGGGCGCGGACATCGCGGTTCGCAACGGTGGCTGGCTCGTCCTGCAACGGACAACTGCCACGCTCTTCCTGTTCCTCGTCGGCGTCTCCGTCAACCTGCGCTATCATGCCCTCGCGCGGCGGGGTCTCTCAGATAGGCAAATCTTTCTGCGCTTCCTGCGGCGGGGCCTGTGGGTTTTCGGCTGGGGCATGGTCATCACGGCTATCACCTACGTCGCGGTGCCCTATGCCTTCGTCATCTTCGGCATCCTGCACATGATTGGCACCTCGACGGTTCTCTCCTTCCCCTTCGTGAAGCTCCGCTCCAGGGCGGCGCTGCTCGTCGTCATCCTCCTCTGGGCGGCGACAAGCTACCCGCTGCAAGAGGCGCATTTCTCGTTCCCCTGGCTGCTCTGGCTGGGATTTGTGCCCTACAACTTCGCTACCGTAGACTACTTCCCGCTCTTCCCCTGGTTCGGCGTTGTGCTGGCGGGCATTCTCTTTTCCAAGAGCTTCTATCCGAACTTCGAGCGCCAGTTTGCCCTCAACGATTACTCGCGCGCGCCGCTCGTGCGTGTCGCCTCCTGGGCGGGCAGCCACTCCCTCGCCATCTATCTTATTCATCAACCCATCCTCCTCGCGCTCATCTTCGGCTGGCTCTTCCTGAGCCAGCGCCTATGATGAAGGCGATGCCCTTCCTGAGCGTCTCTGCGCCTTTGTCGTTTGCCGTAGCGGTCGTTGGTCGTCGGTCGTCGGTCGTCGGTCGTCAATCTCCACAGAACGGTATTTCTGTTTCTGTCGCACCCTTATGTTATCGTCTAGTCTGAACTAGCAATGCCAGAACAAGGAGATAACCAGTGGTACAACCGCGACAGCCGTCCCGCGACGGCCAGCCCCCCGCCCGGACTCGTCCGGCTCCCGCCAGCGACCCCTTCGCTGGCGACTTCAGCCAGGAGCGCACCACCGCCGCCGTCACCAGTTGGCCCGTGCTCCAGTGGCACGGGGGCCTCGCCAGCCTCGTAGGCGATGCCGACACCGTGAAGATTAACGGCGGCTTCTTCATCGAGGGGGACCGCATCATAGAGCTTGGGCTGGAGCCGGGCAATCCTGCCCCCGGCTTCGAGCGGGTCACGCTCCGGCTCGGCGGCAAGCAAATCGAGGGGTGGGGCGCGTCGCTGCTGCACCTCGCCTTCATCTTCAGCGATTTTCACTGGGAGGACCGCGAGAGTGGCCGCCTCCGCTTTCCGCCCGCGGAGTACGAGCGGCGCAAGCAGCAGATGCCGGGCAGCGAGCGCGAATTGCGGGGCCGCACGCGCGCCCTCGTCGGCGTCCGCGAGTTGCTGGATGAAGGGGTGGTCGAGCCGCTGGTCTTCAGCGTGCGCGGCACCTACTCCGCCGCGCTCAACGGCATCCTGCGCGACCTCAAGCGAATGGCGGACGAGGCCACGCGCCTCCGTAAGCGGGCGGGGCACAGTGGCCTCATCCCGCGCGAAGCATTTTGGGTGCCCATCTACACGGGCGGGATGGAGAGCGTGGGGGAGGGCGCGAACACGTCCCGCGTGGCGCTCCCGAAGGCGGATATTCCGCCCGACCTCAGCCGAGACTTCCTCGTATCTCACCTCGTCGATGAGGCTCACCGCCGCCCCGGCGGAACCTTTGATGAGTGGGCGGAAACCTACGGCCCCGCCTGGGAAGAGCGCGCCATTGGGGCCAGCGCGGACGAGAGTTACACCCAGAACGGGAACTACAACGACCGCTACGTCGAAGAACCCTACGAAGACTATTCCTAGACCTATCATTGGGTAGCCCCTCTCCGGCATGATTTCAAAGAAGCGCGGCCCCAGCCGGTGCTCTATAATGACAGCGCTGGTGCCCATGCGGTGTAAGCGCCATTCATAGACAAGGCAGGAACATGGCTCACAGGAGGAAAGAATGGAGAAACCACCCCCGCTAGACCCCGCGATGGTGCAGGAATTCGTGGGAAGAGCACACGGCGATTTGGAGCGCGTTAAAGAACTTCTCGGCCAGGAGCCGGGCCTCGTCAACGCAGCCTGGAATTGGGGAGGATGGGACTGGGAGACGGCGCTGGGGGCTGCCGGACACATGGGGCGCAGGGACATTGCGCTCTACCTGCTGGAGAATGGGGCACGGATAGACCTTTTCGTGGCGGCGATGCTGGGCAAGCTGGACTTCGTGCGTGCCGCGTTGGAAGCGTTCCCTGACGCCATCAACGTCAAGGGGCCGCACGGCATCCCTCTAATCGCTCACGCGAAGACTGGGGGTGAGGAGGCTGCCGCCGTCGTGGAGTACCTGCAATCGCTGGGCGCGACGTAACGCCGGGTTGCCGTTAAGAGGTCAGTGCTCCTGCTACCTCATCTGCGAGGGAAGGCTGCACCCACCACGCGGGGTCCAGCGCGACTGTCTCCGCGCCTGCCGCGCGGAGGCGCAGGGCATCGGCGGCACTGCCAATCCCCGCCCCGGCCATTAGGGGCACACCTGACTCCCGCACCCGCTCATCCTCAAGCGCCGCCAGCACGAGGGGCAGCACCGCCGGACCCCAGAGGCGCGTTCCCCTGACGCGGGGCGCGCCAATCCATAGAGCATCCGCGCCAGCATCTATCAGCGCGGCACCTCTCTCGCCTGCTTCGTTGGAGGGCACCTCCGCCAGCAGGGGCAGGGCCAACCCGCCCCGCCGCGCTCCCGCGAGCACCTCCGGCGTCGCGTCCCACAGCAGGTAGCCCGCCGTGCCCTCTATCTCCGCCTCGCGCATGGCCCGCTCCATCACCTGCGGCACATCGGGTGCAAGGGTGATGATGCGCGGCAGATTGTCGCGCTCGCGGCTCAAGCGGCGCAGGAACCGTTCGAGAGGGCGGCGCGGCGGTGTCCAGGAAAAGCCGCCGACGTGAGCCTCCCACACGGCAGCCTCGCCGTCCCACTCCCAGCCGAGGGGCGGCGTCACCAGTGCCCCTAGCCCGACGAGCGACAAGCGACTATCCGGTGCCCAGACGCCCGGAGCCATCAATAAACGGCTGGCAAGCTGAAGTGGTAGGTGTTCCGTTCCTGCTGCGAGTTCAATCATCATGGGATGTGAGATAACGACAGGATGTAAGTGTACGGCTTCACAAGGTTAGCACACACTGGTACATCAAGTAAGGTCTAGCTACTTACTTGTCATCCTGAACGAAGTGAAGGATCCACCCAGCAACATGCCTGTCGTAGAGCGTTAGCACGTTTCCCCCTCCCGTCGTGCTTGGGCCAATCTGTATGCTAACCTTGTCTATCCGTACATGTAGGATGTAGGATGACGGCGATACGACTTTCGGCAGTTTGGAAAAAGCCCTTTGCGTCCTCGCCTAAAGCGCCTACTGTTGGTGCGTCCTCGCCTAAAGCGCCTACTGTTGGTGCGTCCTTGCGTCCTTGCGCCTTTGCGTTACATCGTTAAAGCCGTAAGTCTTTAGCAGTCGTCGGTCGTCGGTCGTCGGTCGTCAGTCGTCATGTTACAGTGTCCATAAATCGAAAACTGGCCCATGCACACAAGCCAGCGCCTTCTCGCGGCGTAACTCTACGACGCAGGCGCGGCACGCCGCTTGAGCACAGGCCACCGACGCAGGCCCCCAGCGCATCGTCTCCGGCTCCCAGCCAAATGGCTTGAGAAGCAGCCCGTAGGCGAAGCCGCCGCGCTGGCCGGGCCGCGCCTGCCGCAACTCCACCGCAAGGTCGTGGTAGAACTGCTGCGATCCCGCCGCCACCACGCCATCAGCCCAGCGCAACATCTCCCGCGCAATCTCCCCGGCCCCGCCGCGCGGGGCGCGCTGGTACTCGATGGAGACGGGCAGCGCATCGGGCGGGTAGGGCACCTGCTCGGCTGGGGTGACGCTGAGGATTGCCACCGCCTGGCCTGCCGCCAGCCCCGCCTGCATCACGCCGAGCAGCGGGCCGAGCGCCAGCCCCTCCGCAACGAGCAGCAACTGCCGCCACTCGCGCCGCTGCGCCACACCGACGCCCAACGGCCCCAGCAGGTCCAGCTCGGCCTGCAAGGGTAGCGCTTGCAGTTGCTCCCGCCTCTGCGACCCTCCCGGCACCCAGAGCGTCAGCGTGCCCTCGGTCGGGTCGCTCCCCGCCACGAAAAGCGGCTCCCGCAGGAAGGGGTCCCACCCCGTTCCCGCGACCTTCGCCATGACGAACTGACCGGGGGCGATGCTCTGCGCGAGGGCCGGGGCGCTGACGCGCAACAGGGTCGCATCGGGGTGCGGTGAGAAAGCGGAGAGCAGCCTTGCGGTGTGCGTATCCATGCCGCCAGTGTAGCCCTAGCCGTCCACCATTGCAAGCTATCCAAGTGGGGCTTATAGGTAGGGCACAGGTGTTGAGGTCATGTTATGTGAAGCAAAGCCAACAAATGCCAACATTGAAGGGCGATGGATGTTGGCTTTGGTTGACATAAGTACAACCTGGAACACGTCAGAGCTGGTGAGACTCGGTACATTACAGCCATACATGTTGTTAAATAAGTTATATTATATAGGAAGGTATATACTGCAATACTGGCCGTTATCAATCGCCAGTACTGGCCGTTACTGGCCTCTACTGGCCTTGGCCCCGTTTCGTCCGCTCCCCGCTTTCCCCTTCTCTCCCACCTCCCCAACTTTGAGGTGGCCCCACATTGGTGTTCTGTTCGCGCCAGCTTCTCCTGATGACTACACTATTCTCAGTATTGATAGCCTATCGCCGGAATGTTGAGGATTAGATGAGTGAACCATCCTGGGGTCTGTCAGCCCCTCCGCAGGCCAGCACGCCTTCGCAAACGGACCAACTGCTGCTCCTGGAGAGCGCTGTCGCGGAGGTGCTGGCGATTCAATCCCGCGAGACGATAGCACGGGGGGAGGCAGTCGGTGCGCGGTGGGTGGGCGCGCTGCGCGTGCCGCCGGAGCAGGCTCTCTCCTCGCTGACGCCGCGCTTCAGGAGCGGCGGCTACACGGCGCTGGTGCAGGACGTTGAGAGCAGCGATGAGGTTGCTATCATCGCCGCGCCTGGGGTCATTCAGCCTACCGCCTCGCGCCTCTGGCTGGCGCTGCTGCTCTTCGTGCTGACCATCGCAAGCACCATCGTGACGGGTGCTGGCAAGGCGCAGCCGAATGGAAGTGTTATCTGGCAGTGGGGCGAGGGTGTCATGTACAGCGCGGCCCTGCTCTCCATCCTGCTGGCGCACGAGATGGGCCACTACATCGCCTCGCGGCGGTTGGGCGTGGCCGTCAGCTATCCCTTCTTCATTCCCCTGCCCATCTACGCCGTCTTTGGGACGATGGGAGCCTTTATCCAGATGAAGGAGCCGCCGCCCGACCGACGCGCTCTCTTTTCCATCGCCATCGCGGGGCCACTGGCGGGGCTGGCGCTTGCCATCCCGCTCACGCTGCTGGGCCTCTTCCTCTCGACGGTGCAACCCTTTCCCACGAATAGTAAGTACGTTTTAGAGGGGAACAACCTGCTCTATGCCGCTATGAAGTGGCTCGTGTTTGGGCAGTGGCTTCCGAGCGGCACCCACGACGTTTTTCTCCATCCCATCGCGTGGGCGGGCTGGGCGGGGATGCTCGTGACGATGTTCAACCTCCTGCCCGCCGGACAATTGGACGGGGGGCACATCATCTACGCCCTGGTTGGGCGGCGGTGGGCGCAGGTCGTCACCTGGGGCGTCATCGCCCTACTGGTTCTCCTAGGCTTCATCTGGAATGGCTGGTGGTTGTGGGCGGTGCTGATTGCTTTTCTGGGCAACCGCCACACGCCTATTCTGGACGAGGTGACGCGGCTCGGCCCGCGCCAGAGGTTACTCGGCGCGGTGGCTGTGGTCATCTTCATCCTGCTGTTCATGCCGACGCCGCTGGTGGAGGTGCGTCCCTAGTAAGTGTATTGGTACAGAAGGCTAGCGTAGAGGTTCATGCAGGGGATGAAGGTAGGGCGCAACGTGCCAACGCTCTTCGATAGGCGTGTTGCTGGGTGGATCCCCTTAAGGTCGCTTCGCAGATTCACTTCGTTCAGGATGACAAGTCGGTAACTAGACGTTATGCAACCCACCACTTATCTCTTTGTCCCGCTTCGAGCAGGGGCTGCTAGCTGACCGCTATGGGTGTGGGCAGTCGCTCCGGGGGAATGGCGGCCAGGTGTGGGTTCTGTTGGTCGCGGGGGGACAATATAGGCTGCTCGATGCCCCAGAGGACGTTTAGCTGCGGGTCGTCCCACGCGACGCCATTCTCATCGGTGCCGTCATAATAGTTGTCTACCAGATAAGTGAGCGTTGCATCGGTAAGCGCCACGAAGCCATGCGCCACGCCGACAGGAATGTAGACACCTACCGAGTTGGTCTCGCCGATTTCAAGCACGGCGCTATCCATGTAGGTTGGGGAGTCGGGGCGCAGGTCGGCAAAGGCTATGCGAATTGTGCCACGCGGCACGTACCAGTAATCTACCTGATGGTGGTGGTAGTGCAGCCCGCGCAGGACGCCTGCCTGGGATTCGGAGTGGTTGGTCTGAACCCGCTCCCAGCTTCGCTGCGGAAACCACTCTTTGCGAAAGGTCTCAAGGAACTGGCCGCGCTCGTCCTTCCATACATCCAGTTCAGCAATCTGTACCCCTTGAATCGCCTCAAAATCTCGAATCTGTGCCATCCGCTCCTCTATCCGCGCTTTTGGTATCGCCCTGCCGGAGTGCCGAGGCTCCTAGCATAATTTAGAAGCAACACTTCCCCAAACGGCGCGGCTACAGGGGGATGTCTCCCAAAGGGTCAAGCTCGTCGAGTTCTTCGGACGTTTCGCGTGGGACATCGAAGTCGGCCAGTTCACCCGTGATGACGTAGACGATGCGCTCGCCGAGGTTCTTGGTGCGGTCTCCGATGCGCTCAAGGTTGTGGGCAACCCAGACGAGAAAGGTGGCGCGGCGGATGGTGCCCGTCTCCTGCACCATCAGAAGGAGCAGGTCACGCAATACCTGAGCGTGCAGTTGGTTAACGAGGCGGTCATCCTCCACTATGGAGCGTGCCAGCGCGGCATCCGTATCCGAAAAGGCCCGGAGCGCCTTCTGGAGCATCGCTCGTACCTGCTCGCCCATGCGTGCGAAGTCCGCGAGGGGGCCAAGCTCCGGCTCGTCGTTGAGCCGCCGCGCAAGGACGGCAATGCCCGCCGCGTGGTCGGCCATGCGCTCCAGGTTGCTGGAAAGGGCTATGGTCGCCACGACGCGCCGCAAATCGCGCGCAACCACCGGCTGTTGAATGGAGAGTACCCGATAGCTTTTCTCTTCCAGAGTATACCGAAGCTCGTTGATGTGGCGGTCGTTGCGGATAACACGAAGGGCCAGGGCGCTGTCGCGCTCAACGAGGGCGCGCATGGCCTGGGCGATGGCCTCGTCCACCATGCTCCCCAGGCGGATAATCTCGTCGGCAATCTCGTTAAGCTGCTGGTTGAAGTCGGCGCGAATCATCCCCGTGTATCTCCCCGGTTATCTCTCTGGAGGCTCATCAGTGTCAAGGTTCATACAGACTTGAGATTCTACGAAGAGGAAGTGAATCCCACCACTACGATTCGGCCTGTAATCACGTCTTGATTCCACACCGCCACAAACCTCATCTCTATGCGGCCAGCCTGCTCTTCTATCTCGAACGCATCTGCGACGTTACCAGCGGTTAGCTCATCCTTCCACACCTGTTCCAGCACCTTGATTACCTCAGAAGAGGATGTTGCAGGTGTCGCAAGCTGGCAGAGTAATACGAGGGCAGACTCAGGGTTGCCACTCTTCTTCGTCTTGATTCGAGAAAAGAGGGCTGTTCGGTCAAGGTAGTAGAGAGGCGCTTGGGCAAACGCAGATAGATAGCTGCTGCTGGCGCGGTTGTGCCGCAGGGCCAGATGTAGCTGGTTCTGGAATGTAGGCACGGGGCTGTCAGCCTGTGACGTTGAAGTATCGTTCGAGCACCTGCCGCATCATGGGGGCAGCGGCCCCGGACCCCTCGCCGCCGAACTCAAGCATACCGAGGAAGGCAATCTGCGGCTGCTCGAAGGGGGCGTAGCCCGCGAACCAGGCGTGGGAGTCCTGGCCGGGCATGCTCTCCGCCGTGCCCGTCTTGCCCGCGATGGCGACGGGGAAGTTGCCGAAGACGCCGCTCGCGGTGCCCCAGGGCGGAACGGCGACGGCGCGCATGGCTCCCTGGATGGTCCGCATCACGTCGGGTTTCAGGTCGAGCCGGGACGGCTCCGCCTTGGGAAAGGTCTGCGGCTCCTCGATACCTGTCGGGTCCTCGGCGCGGTCCACGATGGTCATCTCGCGGACCAGGCCGCCCGTCGCCATCGCCAGCGCGACGCGCGTCATCTGCGCGGGCGTGACCTGGAGGTAGCCCTGGCCGATGGAGAGGTTCACCGTGTCGCCGGGCACCCACACGTCGTTCAAGACCTCCTGCTTCCACTCCGGGGTCGGGAGCAGGCCGGGACTCTCGTCTATCTCGATGCCTGTCGGGGAGCCGATGCCGTAGCGGGCGGCAATCTGTTGTAGCGCCGCGTCGTCCGCGCCGTAGAGGTCCAGCCCCGTCTCGTAGAAGACGATGTTGCAGGACTGTTCCAGGCCATGATAGAGGTCAATGTCGCCGTGCCCCTCCTCTTTCCAGCAGGCCATTGGGAAGCCGAGCTGGTTCCAGACGCCCGTGCAGTTGTGCGGGTCGGTGGCGGGCAGGTTCGCCAGTTCCATTCCGGCGGCCATCGTGACGATTTTGAAGAGGGAGCCGCTGGGGTACGCGCCCTGCGCGGCGCGGTGGAGGAGCGGCTGTTCGGGCGCTTCGGCGAGGGCCTGCCGCTGGCTAGCGTCGAGCGAGTTCGCCATCGCGTTGGGGTCGTAGCGCGGCCAGGAGGCCATCGCCAGCACCTTGCCCGTTTCGACCTCCGTGACGACGATGGAGCCGCGCCGCTCGCCCAGCGCCTCCTCGCAGGCGCGTTGCAGGTTCAGGTCGAGCGTCAGATGGAGGGAACGGCTCTGCACGGCGGGCACGTCGGCCAGGGTCGTGACCTCCTGCCCCTGCGGCGTGAGAATGGCGAGCCGCCCGCCCTTCTTGCCCCCCAGAACCTCCTCGCCCCACTGCTCGATGCCCGACTTTCCGACGAAATCGGTCTCGTGATAGCCGCGCTCGCCGAGGGCGGTTAGCTCCTCGGCGTTGACCTGCCCCACGAAGCCGACGATGTGCGAGGCGGTTTGGCCCTGTGGGTAGGAGCGGGTGGCCCGGTCACTTAGGTTGATACCGGGCGTGCTCATCAGGCGGTCATAGTTCTCCTGGGACTTCTCGAAGGGAATATCCGCGATGGGGATGAACCAGTCGGGCGGCTGGCCCGCGTACTTCTCGGCAATCTGGGCGGGGGTCAACCCTGTTAATTCGCTGATGAGTCCCTGCACGGCGGCCTCGTCCTCGATGGTGCCGGGCACGACGCCAAGGGTGACGATGGCCCCCTGCGTGGCGAGAATCTCGCCGTTGCGGTCGTAGACGACGCCGCGCGTGGAGGTGCGCGGGAAGAGGCGCAGGCGGTTCTCCTCGCCCAGTTCGGGGATGATGGCGGCGGGGGTCCAGGCGATGCGCCAGTTGCCGTCGCCGTCCAGCCGCATGTTGAGGCGGGGGCGCATGACGAGGTCGCCCACGAGGCGGGTGCGATAGGTCAGGTCGAACTCGGCGGCACCCTCGCGCGCGGCGAGGCGGCCCGCCGCGACGACGTTGGTGGCGAACTCGTAGACCGTCGCTTCGGCCAGGACGCCGCGATAGCGCGCCTCGAAATCCTCGCGGGAGAGGCTGTTCCGCGTCTCGGCGGTGAGGAGGCCGTACATCGTGTCGAAGTCGTCGGCGTGCCACGCTTCGAGGAAGCGGCGGGCCGTGAACTCCGGCGAGGGTGCATCGGGTGTAGCGGTTGGGGGCACGGGCGTCGGCTGCTGCCCGCCCTGAAGGTTACAGGCGGCGAGGAGCGCCGCCAGCGTGCCCGCCGGGACGATTTTCAGGAGTTGCCGTCGAGTGAGTGCGCGCATGTTGGTTCGTTGGATTGGGGGCTAAGTTGATAAATTGTACTCACTCTGCCTGCAAAGTGGAAGCGGTGTGCAAAGCGCAGAGACGAGGGGTGTCGGACTCCCCCACAGTTGGAACGATGAACGATGAATGATGAAGTACGGATAACGGATTTTTCACCACAAAGACACAGAGGACACAGCCAACGGTAGGCGCTTTAGGCGAGAACGGCCACAAAGACGAACATGTTTAGCTCCTGAGTTTCAGGGAATGGGTTGTAGTGGGTGCCGCCGAGGGTTACGCCCCACTCCACCCCCGGCTACGAGTTTCGCCGTCCTGCGGACTCTACGACCTAGCTGCGTCTATTTTGTAGAGCGTGCAGGCGTCCTTTGAGAAGCCCTGACGGTGGCGCAGCCGGAAAAACAGATGCTTGTACATAATAAAAGACCTCAGTGGCGATTTTCCTGAGGAATTGGTCCCATTATGAATAGATTGTAATGTGTGGCGGCTGCGGGGTGGCGTTTAAGTAACGGGGTGGCGGAGCAGCACGGGGAAGCTCTGGGCGCTGTCGGCGGGGGAGTTGATGGGCACGCCATCCTGTTCAATCCAGGCGTGGGCGTCGAGGGTGCCGCCTTTGGGCTGCGCGCCGATGATAATCTCGCAGGGTTGGCCGCGCCGGGCCAGCATCCAGGCGAGGGCGAGAGAGCGGGGCAGGCAGAGCATGGGCAGGGCGTGGAGCGCCGCCGCGCGCCAGACGGCCCGCGCCAGCATGGCGCTCTCCGCCGGGGCGGCGCGAAAGCGCGACCATCGTTGAAGGCGCTCCAGCACTTCCGGCAGCCGCAGGAAGCGCACTGCTACCCGCGCGACGAGCAGGGCCAGCCACGCTTCCGCCATGAGCGCCCACTCGCGCGCGGACCAGCGTGTGACGCCCCTAGCGCGGGACAACCAGGTCATTGTCCAAAAGGGACTGCACGAGGGCCAGCGTATCGGCCTCGATGGTGGAGGGGTCTACCTCTTCAAACTGGCGCGTGAGGTCGTCGGCAATCTCTTTCAGGGAGCGTCGCCCGTCGAGTTGTTGCCAGATTTGCACGGCGACCGCGTTGAGGCCGTGATAGATTCCATTGTGCATATCCACGACGACCATCTCGTTTGCCACCTGCCGCGTCAGCACCTGCTGGTCACGCGGAGAATAGCACTCTTCCAGAGACGCGATTCTACGATTCATTGCTCCTCGTTGACGGTACTATGGCAAATTTACGAAACCTCATTGTCGCGGCGGCGCGACGAGCGTGTTGTGGAACCCCGCGACGCGCCATTGGCTGCCGTCACGGACCAGAACCAGGGTGGCGACGGAGCTATGCTCTCCCGTCAGCGGACCCACAGGCGCGTTCAGGTCGCCCCTGGCGTGGGCGAGGATAACGTCTTCGTTGAGCGCCCTGGCCTGAAGCAACTCGTAGTTTATCGTGCTGCCCTTGTAGATGGTGTCGAATATCGCCTGGTGCCCGCGAGCGATGGCGTTCCTGGTGCGATGGTAGTCGCCTCGGATGGCAACAAAGTCCGCGTCCTCGGTGAAGGGTTCACCGAAGGCGTCGCCGTCCGCGTTGTTCCATGCGTCATCCAGTCGGGCAAGGATTCCGCGAGCAATATCCTCAGGGTTTTCACTCATGGGTAACTCCTGTTGATGGCTATACCTTTCACCTAGTATAGCCAACTGCGGGCGGCGCGGCTAGACAGGAGGGTGTCAGAACTGGCGCGACCACTCTTGCGGCCAGCGCTCGACGACGACTTTGGTCTCCGTGTAGAACTCGACGGCGTGCGGCCCCTGCGCGTGGAGGTCGCCGAAGAAGCTCTGCCGCCAGCCACTGAAAGGGAAGAAGGCCATCGGCGCGGCGACGCCGACGTTGATGCCGACGTTGCCCGCGTTCACCTCGTAGCGGAACTGGCGCGCCGCCGCGCCGCTGCTCGTGAAGATGCAGGCCATGTTGCCCACCGAGCGGTCGTTGACCAGCGCGATAGCCTCGTCAATGGTGGTGGCGTGCATGAGGTTCAGGACGGGGCCGAAAATCTCCGTGTGGGCGACGGCACTCCGGGGGTTCACCTCGTCCAAAATGGTTGGGAAGACGAAATACCCCTCCTCGTAGCCGGAGACTTTGCGGCTGCGCCCATCCACGAGGACGGTCGCGCCCTCCTGCTGGCCGGAGCCAATCAACTGCTCGATACGCTGCCTGCTCTCGTTGGTGATGACCGGACCCATCTCCGTGTCGGGGTCGAGGCCGTAGCCGACGCGGCGGCTGGTGGCGATGTCGGCCATGCCCTCCGTGAAGGGGTGGCGCGCCTCGCCGACAGTGATGGCGACGGAGGCGGCGAGGCAGCGCTGCCCCGCGCAGCCAAAGGCGGAATCGGCCATGATGCGGGTCGCGCTCTCCATGTCAGCGTCGGGCATGATGACTACCGGGTTCTTCGCCCCGCCCTGGCACTGGGCGCGCTTGCCGCTCGCCGCCGCGCGGCTGTAGACGTACTGCGCGACGGGCGTGGAGCCGACGAAGCTGATGGCGCGAACGAGAGGGTGGTCGAGCAGGGCGTCCACTGTCTCCTTGCCGCCGTGAACCAGTTGCAGCACGCCGGGGGGCAGGCCGAGTTGGTCGAATAGCTCCCACAGTTTGTGAGGGGTGAGGGGCACCCGCTCACTGGGCTTGAGGATGAAGCAGTTGCCTGTAGCGATGGCGTAGGGGAGGAACCAGAGCGGCACCATCGCCGGGAAGTTGAAGGGGGTGATGGCCGCGACAACGCCGAGGGGCTGGCGGAAAAGGTGCTCGTCAATGCCGCGCGCAATGTCCTCGTTGTTGTAACCCTGCATCAGCGACGGAATGCCGCAGGCGACCTCCACGTTCTCGATGGCGCGGCGCAACTCGGCGCGGCTCTCCGCGAGCGTCTTGCCGCAGTCCTCGGTGATGGTGCGGGCGAGGTCGTCCAGGTGGGCTTCGAGGAGGCCCTTCATCTTGAAGAGGTACTGGATGCGGTCGGTGGCGGGCGTGCGCCGCCATTCGGGGAAGGCGGCTGCTGCGGCCTGAACCGCGTCGTCCACCTCCGCCGACTGGCAGAGCGGAACGGTGCCGAGGAGCGCCGCCGTCGCGGGGTTCGTCACGTCCAGGTGCTCGCTGGCGGAGGAGCGCCGCCACCCGCCGTTGACGTAGTTCAGGAGTTGACCATGCATTACTGTGGGCCTCTCTTGCCAGACGAAGGACGAAAGACGAAGGACGAAGTATGTGAGCATCTTATCATTGATTGTGACGGACCTTCAACTGAAAGAGTTGCCGTCGCCGTGAACCCTTTAGGGCAGCCGCAGTAGGGCTGTGTCAGAGTCGCGCGGCTTGTGATGTAGTTAATAGCTACAAAGCAACTACTTGTCACTATACTGGCCGCTTATCGCTCGCCAGTACTGGCCGTTACTGGCCGATACTGGCCTCTGGCCCGTGCGGCCCCTTTCTTGCTCCCCCTCCTCCTTCACCTATCTGACTTTGACACAGCCCTGCCAGCCGCAGCCGTCCGCTTGAACGCGGGGCGTTCCTCCGCTATCATCATGGCAGCGTTACAACGATGTAACACGAGAGGAGCACCCGGATGTTGCTACGGTACCTGTACGACCCGAATCTGGCCCAAGCCTCGTACCTCGTGGGCTGCCAGCGCACGGGCGAGGCCCTGGTCGTGGACCCCAACCGCGAGACGGAGCAGTATATCGAGTTGGCGGGGCGCGAGGGGCTGCGTATCACTGCCGTGACCGAGACGCACATCCACGCGGATTACCTCTCCGGCGCGAGAGAGTTGGCGGCGCGCACGGGGGCGACGCTCTATCTGTCGGACGAGGGCGGCCCCGACTGGTGCTATCGCTTCGAGCACGAGGGGCTGCGCGACGGCGACCTGTTCATGGTGGGCAACCTGCGGGTGAAGGCGATACACACGCCGGGCCACACGCCGGAGCACCTGTCGTTCCTGCTGACCGACACGGTGAACGCGGACGAGCCGATGGGCATCTTCACGGGCGACTTCCTCTTCGTGGGCGACATTGGCCGCCCGGACCTGCTGGAAGCGGCGGCGGGCCAGGCCGCGAGCAAGGAGCCGAGCGCGCGAACCCTCTTTCACTCGTTGCAGAAGCTGCGCGAGTTGTCCGACTGGTTGCAGGTGTGGCCGGGGCACGGCGCGGGCAGCGCCTGCGGCAAGGCGCTCGGCGCGGTGCCCTCCACGACGCTGGGCTATGAGCGGCGCTTCAACTGGGCGTTCCGCGTTACAGACGAGGAGGAGTTCGTGAGGCAGGTGCTGGAGGGCCAGCCGGAGCCGCCGCGCTACTTCGCGCAGATGAAGCGCATCAACCGCGACGGCCCGCCGCTTCGTGACGGCCTGCCCGAACCGCGAGTGCTCACCGTTGAGAGGCTGCGCGGGCTGCTGGAGGATGGCGCGATTGTGGTAGACACGCGCCCCTGGGACGCCTACGCCAAAGGCCACGTTCCGGGCACGCTGGGTATTGCGCTCGACAGCAGCTTCGCCACCTATGCCGGAACGCTGCTACCCTATGACCGCCCGCTCTACCTTATCGTGGACGAGGCGGAGCAGGAGCGTGCCCTAACGGAGTTGGGGCGCATTGGCCTTGACGACGTGCGCGGCGTGTGGCGAACGGAGGTTGTGAACCAGTGGCCGGGTAGCCTGTCCCGCATCCGCGAGGTCTCTGCCGAAGCGTTCGCGGAGCGACTGAGCGCGAACGGCATCACCGCTCTGGACGTGCGCCGCAGCACGGAGTACGAGGACGGACATATTCCAGGCGTGCCGAATCTGCCGCTGCAAAAGCTGGTAGACCAGCTTGAGACCGTGCCGCGCAACGCGCCGCTGTACGTCCACTGCCAGTCGGGGAAGCGTTCAGGGCTGGCGGCAAGCCTGTTGCAGAGCCTCGGCTGGGAGGACGTGACGAACGTGCGCGGCGGCTTCGCGGCATGGGAAGAGGCAGGATTGCCAACAACCAACGGATGAGCAGAAACGTTGACTACCAGCAACAGCGTGAGGGCGGACCTCCTAAGGTTCGCCCTCATTTTTAGTCCTTCGCTCGCTAGTCGCGGCGGTAGTGGCTAAATCGTGACTGAGAGCATCTGGCTTGCGGCGGGGCGCGACTGAAAGTCGCTGCTGGAGGCCGTTGGCCGGGCGCTCGCTACACTGCCGCCTGCGCGGACGCTGTTCCCGTTCTAGCCCTCGTCAGTCAATCCTCAACCACTACCAGGCTTTTTAGTCGGAGCGTTGAGTTATCATGAGGTCATCAAAACGCCTCGAACATCAGCGAACGTGGCGCGACACTCCAAGGAATCCGAAACAGGGAAGGAGCAGTCCGATGTCAGACAGCAGCACTCACCAGCAGCCAGCACCAAGCCCTGCCCTCCGACGCCTGGACAGATTGGTCGGCACCTGGGCCATGTCGGGGAACACAGAGGGAACGATTTCGTTCGAGTGGATGGAAGGTGGCTTCTTCCTTATCCAGAGGCTTGATTTTGTGCAGGAGGGGCACAGAATCAAGGGCATGGAGATTATCGGCCATGAGCGGAAGTTTGGGGAGGAGCCAGGCGAGGAGATCAAGTCGCGTGTCTACGACAGTGAGGGCAACACGCTCGACTACGTGTACGAACTCGATGGCGACACCCTGACTATCTGGGGCGGTGAGAAGGGTTCTCCAGCCTATTACAGAGGCGAATTCAGCGACGACGGCAACACACTTACGGGGCGTTGGGTGTGGCCCGGCGGCGGTTACGAGACCACTGCGACCAGGGTCCGGTGAGGCTGATGACAAAGGAGCGGGCGTTGTGCCCGCTCCTTTTATCTTCTTTCGTTGTCAGGCTCTGCCTGATACCACACGTCGAGCGGCTTGACCTCGCCGAAGCACCGCGCCAGTTCGCGGTTGAGGGCGCTGTGGTTGCCCAGAATGACGCCCTCCAACTCGCCCGCTTCATAGAGCGCCTGAATGTCGTTGCACCACTGGTTGCCATCGCGCGAGACGTAGAAGCCGTACATCCGGCAGGCTGCCGGGCGGAAATCGTAGACGCGACAGGCCCCCTGCTCCTCGTTCAGGAAGGGGCAGGTCACGAACTCGCCCGCCGCAGGCTCCCTTTCGGACAGGGCCATTATCTGCGCGGCGACTACCTCTTGTGCCGCTGCTGGCAGTTGCAGGAACCCCCGGTACAACAGCCGCCATTCAGCAGCCGTCATCTCCGGCGGGTTGGCGAGGCGGCGACAGCAGGCGTCGCACCCTCTACGGCACGGCCACAAGGGGCGCTCCTCAATGGCAGCGCCGACGCGCTCGGCAATGCCCAGGTAAATCACTTCCAACTGCCCGGCCTCAGCATGGCTCACGGGATACCTCTTATGGAGGATTGCACTAGAAGCTGGACTATCCGTAGACGAAGGATGAAAGACGAAGGACGAAAGCAACGGCATACAGCCCGTTTGCGCTGCTTCTCCATTGTCCAACCTCTATTTGATTTCTCTATCACAAAGCCTTCAGTGACCCCAACCTGACTTACCAACGTCACGATGGCCGCACGGCGAGGAGCAGCTTCTTGAGATTGTGCTTGAGGCTGGTGGGGAGAAGCGCCCGCGCCACCGTGAGCGGAAGATTTCTGTTTCGCAACCGGCGAATTTGGGCCAGAGTCTCCTTTTGCATCAGCCGGGAGATGGCATCCGGCCCGAAACTCCTCTCGTACTGCACAATCAGGTCGAGCGCAAAGCCATACTGCTGGTCGAGCATCGCAAAGGCCCACAGCGTACCGTACTCTCGCTTGGTAAAAGCCGCCTGAGCCGCCCACTCCAGCGTTCGCAGATACCGGGCTTCACACCACGCGGGACTCACCCTGACGGTTCGGGAGAGAAGTTCTTCGGTGATGTCGGGGTGGTCCGCCACGACCTGATGCAGCGTCTCTCGCCGCATCCGCGCGTTACCATGAACGTCCAGGTTCGAGAGCCAGAACCCACTCTGCGTGAGCGCGCGATGGGTGTCCACGAACAAATCCTCGCCCTGATACACGTCAATCAGGCCGGGTTCTACATCCAGCGCCAGCACGCGAGAGCGGATTTCCGGTTGTAGGCTCTCGAAGAGGCGCAGATCCGTTCCCTGCGAGTCCACCTTGAGCCAGTCCACCCGCTCAATAGAGAGGCGATGGAGCACTGAATTCAGAGTAGCGGCAGGCACGACGGCTTCGTTCTCGACGATGAACAGGTCGGAAAAGAGGTAATTCTTGAGGGCGTCCAAATCGGGTTCAAGGGTGCTGGAACAATAGGGAGAGCGCGTGAGATAGAACCTCACCTCGTCCTGTGCCGCGTCAGCCGTGACGGCCTCGTTCACCAGGAGTGCCCTGCGGAACCCACTATTTGATACTTCCTGTACTTCTCTGGAATCGGGATCAAATCCAACGTAGACGGAGAAGGGCATCAGGGCTTTCCAGATGGGTGGAGGTTCGCCGGATGCCCCAATATCCACGAGGACGACTTCAGTTTCCAAGGCGGACAGAACCCGCTCCACACCCTTGCGCGCCAGCAGCATTCGGGTCTCCTATACAGCAAACGGCCAGTCCCTGTACAGGGACTGGCC
>DASVVH010000292.1:0-4646 GCA_036386615.1 Ardenticatenaceae bacterium | reverse complement strand
CATCGTTCATCCCTCATCGTTTTCTTCAATGTGGGGAAATGTGGGAATCTGGCCAACCCGTCCTCACAAACAGAGCACCCCACGCGCAGCCATCGCTACACATAGGGTGCCCTCAACGCCTTTCTTTCGTCCTTCGTCTTCCGTCCTTCGTCGCTTCGCTAGCGGTTCTCAAACCTGAAGCCGTGCCCGCGCACCGTCTGCACGTACTGGTGGTCGGGGTCCACCTGCGCCAGCCGTTCGCGCAGGCGGCGCACCAGCGCGTCCACCGCCTCGCTGCTAATCCCGGCGGGGTCGTCCTCCGGCCAGATGTGGCACACGACCTCCTCCCGCGCCACGACCTTGCCGTCTCGCGCCATCAACAGCGCGAGGAAGGCATACTGCGGTCCGCTCAGATTGACCTCCTGCCCGCCAATCGTGGCGCGCTGCTCCTGCTCATCCAGTTCCAGGTGCGTCACCTCGCGGGCACCAGCAATCGGCGCGGTGGCGGTCCCTTCCACGAAGCGCAGTTGAAACCGGGGCGGAATCTGAATCGCGTCGCCGTCCTGCAAGCGGTAACTCGCGCCCACAGCCTTACCATTCACCAAAGTCCCATTGGTGCTCCCGCCGTCCTCCAGGATGAACTCCGTCCCCACCCGCCTTATCTGAGCATGGTGGCGGGAAACCAGACGGTCCGGCAGAACGATGTCATTACTCGGCCAACGGCCCAGCGTCGTCACCTCTTTCCTAATATCCCACCGCCGGGGTTCGTCCATTCCAGCTTCCAGAATGAGGCCGGGGTATTCGATACCCATAGCCTACCCACCCACAGGGGACTTGCTGGCGCGGGCCAGCCACCAGCCCAACGTCAGGCTGTACGCGAGGTGAGCCACCGCGAAGGTCGGCTCATAGACCAACGGCTCCACCTGAGAATTGACTACAGGCAGCAGCGCGAACTGCGCGCCCGCCCAGAGCAGTGGGCCAATCACCAGCGCCCACAAGCCCATAGAGCCGGGCAGGGTCGGCAACAGCAGGACGAAGACCAGTCCCAGCACCGTTGAGATCGTCAGGTGAAGCGCGGTACCCACCAGCAGCCCGCTCAGGCTGAACTGCGCCACCGTCTCAGGCAAAGCCGCCTGCAAAGAGGGTAGAAGCGTCGCGGCAATCAGGTTCACAGGATACCAGATACTATTGCCGCTCCATACGCCCCACGCCGCCATGACGAGGGCCATCAGCCCGCCCGCCACCAGCCCGCCCATGATTCCGACGCGGTGGGAATAGAGATTATCGCTCGCTACGGGAATGCCAATCTCGCCGATAGGCGCTCTCTGCATGAAGGGAATACTATTGCGTGCCATCGGTCGCTCCTTTACGTGTAACCCATCGCCTTGAGTCCTATGGGTGCCGAGCGGCGTCTCCCGCGCGGATTACACTTATCCTGACCGAAAGATGTTCAGATAATGTGAAGAGGCGGCGTGGAAACCGTGTAGTTTTCGTGAAGCAGAACAACAGGCGAGGAGAGACGCGGTGACGACCCGTCTTACCAGCGATGTGAGGCGGGTTCTTGTGCAGGGAGGCGGTTCAATCAGGTTGTGGCTTCAAAAACTGGCTTTCGGAGGCGCGGACGAAACATCAGTGCCAGCCCACCGAGGAGGAAGCCGAAGAACCCGGTCAGCCCGCCTCCCTCCACCGCCATCCACTGAAAGGGGGCCAGAAGCTGGCGAAGCGCCTCGTAGGCAGGGGGCAGGTAGTTGAGGGAGATGGGGTCGCGCGCATCTTCTACCACGCCTGTCACGGTGTTCGGAGCGGGCGTCGTGGCCTCGTAGTTCGAGGTCGAGATAGTGGTGCTCGGCGGGAAGTCCCGCAGTGTAATTTCCGTCTGCTCCGGCTCGAACCAGCCTCCTACCTCTTCGCCATCCGCCAGTTCAACCGAGGCTATGCGGTTCTGGCCGGGGTTGAGCGGCGCGAATTCCAGCGTCCGGCCCAGCAATCCCGTCTGTGTGCTGGTCAGGATCCGGGTCGCCTCGTACAGGGGCCGCTCCGCGCCGAATCGCACCTCTTCCGAGATAGTGAAGGTGCCCGCCGCCAGATTGTCGGGCTGAACCGCCGCCCGGTACGACTCCGCCGGAAGCGGCTCAAAGGCGCAGCACCCGCCGCCGAAAGCAGAGGGAATTGTGAAAAGGCTCAGGAGGAGCGCGGCCCCTCCAACCAGCAGGGAGATGAGCAAGGTAATCGCATCTACAATCACGCGCCGCTGGATGACGCTTTGAAGCCAGCGCGGCAACACTACCAGCAGCCCGCCTCCCACCAGCAGCACCACAATGGCCCGTCGAGCTTCAAGGACCGGGCCAAACGCGAGGAAGAGCAGGAACACCGCCGCGCAAGAGAGGGCGATGGCCCAGTTTCTCGCGCGCAAGGCACCAACCAGGGCCGCTCCCAACAGCGCCAGCAGCCCGCCGTTCAGCAGCGCGAAACCCCTGTCGTAATGGACGGCGAAGAGGCCCAGCAGGGACAACAGGAAGACTACGAGCAGAAGGCTTCCACATCCGGCGCGAATTCGAGCAGCGTGGCTCATCGTCGTTCTCCATATCTACACGTTTCCGGTAGCAACTCACCCTTGAAGCTTCCTGTCCAGCCGCCTGAGCGGTGCAGGGCAATGGGCTTGATGTCGCCCGCCCTCTGCCCATGAGCCTGGCAGCCCGCCATGTAGCTTTCGAGCGCGCCTTCCCTGATACGGAAGAGCCGCACCGCGTCGAGTTGGCCCAGGTCGCGGCAATACTGGTAATGAAAGTTTTCCTGTAGCGCCGCCTCGATGTCCATAACCAAAAGATGCAACCCCTCATCGGGCAGGTGTGGGGCCTCAATGAAGAGCGTGTAGGCGTGGCGTCCGCCGTGCTCCTCACAGGCTAGCATGGCGAAGGTTGGCCGAACCTCGTAAGGCGCGAACAACGTATCGAACACTTGCCGGACGTGGCGCTCGTTCACCTTCTCGCCGAAGTGGTCGGAGACGTGCGCCTCCTTGCCCGTGAAGCGAACCAGAGGGCAACCGCCACGCCAGCCCACCACCTCTACCACATCGTGTAGCTGGTAGCGATAGAGGCCACCCCCCGTAGTAAGCACGATGGAATAACTCCGGCCCTGCTCTACCTCGTGCGCTTGTAGGGGCACAGCATGCTGTGCCCCCACACCGTCATCCACTGGCAGAAACTCGAAGAAATGGGAGCGGAGGGCAAGCACCGCTCCCGCATGGCCGACAAGAGGAAAGGAGACAAAACCCTCCGTCGCAATCAACCCTTTCGGCTGAACCCGCGCCTGCGGGAAGAGGCGGGCCACGTCCGGCAGGTAGTGTGCCGCGTGACCGTCTGCCCAGCAACTGACCAGCCGCAGGCGCGGCCAAATGCGGGCGTGGATGCTCCCCGCGTCGCCTTCCGCCTCAAACGCCTGCCGAATCTCTTCTGCCCGCCGAGCGTTCGGCCTGTTCAGGGCGCGGGCCTGCTGCCGCAGTTCCGGCGCGACGACGCCCGGCGGTGTGAATGTGCCCTCCGCGATGTCCCGCGCCAGTTGGGGCCACCACTCTCCAAGTTCGCCCACCAGCAGCGTGAGAAAGGTCGGGTTCCAGACAGAGACCAGCGCCAGCGAACGGCTGCGGAGCAGGAAGAGCAGCGTCGTGTACCGGAACGCGTCCATGTCGGAGATGTGGCGGACGAGTGGCGGCACCGCCTGAAGCGCGCGGGCAAGTGCGCCCTGAAGACCCCCCAGGTACTCGCTGTCCTCCTCGAAACCAATGGGAATGCCCGCCGCCGTATACCTGCCCTGCCGCGTCACCGGGGAGATGGACCAGTACGCCTGCCCCAGCAGAAGGCGCGGGTCGTGCAGGAAGAGGTCTACCATCCACGCGGAGACGGCACGCTGGAATTCAGTCTTGAGCGTGGCGGTGTAGGGAATCAGCTTCGTGGCTGCCGTTGAGCCACTGGTCGGTTCCATCAGCAGCACGGGGTCAACGGTGAGGACGCCCTGCTCACCCACGCCGATGCGCTCGACGGCCTCCCGGTAGTCCTCGTAGGTGGAGAGGGGCACACGCGCCTGATACTCCGCGATGGAGCGGATGGCCCCAAAGCCGTAGCGCCGCCCGATCTCGGTGTCGGCATTGCGGCGCAACAGCCGGAGCAGGAGGGCGCGCTGGGTGCCCTCCACGTCCCTCAGTGCCCGCCGAAAGGCGAGGTGTTCCGGCAGGGAAGAGAGCAGCCAGAGCGTGTTCGCCGCGACCTGGAGCAACCCGCTCACCCCGCCTTGACGCTCACCGGCTCCCAAGCCGTGTCCGCCGCCGGAAGGTGGTGGAGGAACTGAAGGAAGTGGCCCATCGGCTCATCATCGGGCATCGGCAGACGCGGCGTGAAGCGCATTCCGTTCAGCACCTCAATGTCCTTTTGGAGGAACTTCGTGAAGAGCCAGCCGGAGACGCGCAGGCGCAGCGCATCTACCGCGCTCAAGCGCGTGCGCGGCACGCCGAAGAGCAGCGAGACTTCCGTGCCGCCCTCAAGGGGCATCAGGCTCACGAGAAGGGAACTCTTGGCGCGGCCCAGGTCGCTCTCGATGGTGACGATGGAGCCGCCCCAGTTGGTAATCGTGACACGAATGTGGTCGCGGGAGAGCCAACGCATCGTGCGGTC
>DASVVH010000291.1:0-2052 GCA_036386615.1 Ardenticatenaceae bacterium | reverse complement strand
ACTTGCCGCAACCTGCCATTCTGTTTGGCCTACTCATCTTCGGGGGGCTGGGGCTGGGTGGCCTAGCATGGCTTGCGCGCCCGGAACAGGAGAAGCGTGGAGTCGAAGCGGCTGTCTCCGAGCGGGTCGCCTGCCCCAACTGTGGCTATCTCAATTCCAGGAGCCGAATAACGTGCAAGCAGTGCCGGAGCAGGCTGAGAGACGGCAATGAGGATTCAGCAGTGCCGGAGCCGCTGCCTTGCCCTCAATGCGGCTACGCCAACCCCAGGAGCCGCGTGACCTGCAAGCAGTGTGGCGTGAACCTCGTGGCCGCCTCGGCGCAAGGTTCGTTCGCCGATTTCCTGACGCTGGGCAAGCGCACCCCGCCGCCTGACGAGGGAGCTAACCCGCGTTCAAAGGAGTCCTCTTGAGGCGGGAGGCTTATACAACCAAACCCCTCAAAATGACGTATACTCTATAAGGTGAATGGTTGCCTCTCAACCACCAATGAAGGGGGTAGTACGATGGCACAGGAGACGAACGAGCAGCAGCCTAACGTTAGCAAGGGGCGCAAGATGGGAGTCGGCATCGCTATCGGTGTGGCGATTGGCGCGGGCGTTGGCGTGGCAATGGGAAACATAGCGATGGGTGTGGCGCTAGGCGTGGGAATCGGCACCGCCATCGGAGCGGGGTTGAGCAACCAGGACAAATAGCGCCAGCCATAGAGTTCTCAATCACACGAAGGGGAGCAACGTGGGTTGCTCCCCTTCGTGGTGGATTCAGCCCAGAGTGCGTTGCACCTCGTCGAGGATGGCGCGGACGACCTCAAAGTTGGTGTGGATGCCGCCCTGATCGGGCGTGCGACGGCGGGCGGTGGCACGCTGGATGGCCGATTCGAGGCGCTGAGCGGCGGCTTCACCGTCCCAGGCGTAGCGGAGCAGGGCGACGGCAGCATGGAGGGCACCTAGCGGGTTGGCGAAGCCCCAGCCTACCTGCTCACGGAGGGGGCCGTGTGCGGGCGTGGCAACGGCGGCGCGTGGCCCCAACAGGAGGTGGCTCGCCGCCCGCATGGTGCCGGGCTGGGCGGTTATGTGGTCGAGGAGCAGTCGGCCTGTCGTGGCACTGGCGACGAGCAGATCGAGGTCGCCCGCCAGTTCTTGCCAGTGGTTGACGAGGAAGAGCGCGTCCAGCCGCTCGACGGAGGCGGGCGCGGCGATGCCCGCGACGACGGCGTGGGCGAACGGCTCCTCGCTGTCGTGAACAATGGCGACGCGGCCCCGCCGCTTGCTGGCAAGTTCGCCCGCGAGGTTGCCAAGGCGCGTCGCGGCCCAGGTCTCTTCGGGCGAGAGCGCCTTGTCCTGCTGGTAGGAGTGCTCGCCTGCGGGTTCGGGCCTGTGCTCGGCCAGGAGCAGAAGGTCTGACGCTGGCTCGGTCCCTTGAACCGGATAGAGGGCCGCGTAGAGGTCCAATGCACGGGTCAGGTGCTCGATGGCGCTCGGCGTCCCTTCGGGGAAGGGGCGCTCCGGCCCGATGAACACATACCGGACCCGGCGGGCGAGGTCGAGCGTCGCCGCGTCTATCGCCTCTCCCGTGCGCCAGGCGTGCTGGTAGCCCGCCTCGGCATCCCAGAGGCGGACAATGGGCAGCGCGGCACGGAGCACCTGCGCGGCGAGGGGAATGACCTCGCGCCCGATGTCGTCGCCGGGGATGATGACCAGTTCACGCTCCACCATGTTTCTCTACTCCGCCACTCCTGATTCTGCCTGCGCCTCTTCGAGGAGCGGGAGATAGACGCAAAACGAGCTTCCCTCTCCCTCGCGGCTCGTCACCTCTATCGTGCCTCCGTGCAGGGTGACAATCTCTTTCACGAGATAGAGTCCGAGACCCATGCCACTAATCTGATGCACCTGCACGTTGGCGGCCCGGTAGAAGCGACTGAAGAGCAGGTCCAGCTCGTTCGGCGGGATGCCAATACCCTCGTCTGAGACGACGATTGCCGCGCGCTCGGCCCGGCGCTCGATCTGTATCGTCACGAGGCCACCTTCCGGGCTGTATTTGATGGCGTTACTGAGC
>DASVVH010000290.1:0-6075 GCA_036386615.1 Ardenticatenaceae bacterium | reverse complement strand
GCCGCGCCTCTCGGCACTCAAGGCGTTCCTTACGACGCGCGTTGGGGACGTGCTCTTCTTTGCGGGCTTGCTGCTGTTGTGGCAGGCAACAGGCTCGCTGAACATCCATGAGTCGCTGACGGCTGCCAACATCGAGATGCTTGCTGAGATGAGCATCAATCTCGCGGGGCTAGTGGCCGTGCCCGTGCTGCCGCTGATTGCGCTGCTCATCTTCGGCGGCGCGGTGGGCAAGTCAGCGCAGTTCCCGCTGCACGTCTGGCTGCCGGACGCGATGGCGGGGCCGACGCCCGTCTCCGCGATGATTCACGCGGCGACGATGGTGGCGGCGGGCGTCTTCCTGGTGGCGCGTATGCTGCCCCTCTTCGAGCCGCTACACGGGTCGCCGCAACTGGCGGTGGTGGCGCTCATCGGGGCCTTTACCGCCTTCTTCGCGGGCACGATTGCCGTCGCGCAGCAGGACGTGAAGGGCGTGCTCGCCTACTCGACCATCTCCCAGCTTGGCTACATGATTGCGGCGCTCGGCGTCGGCGGTCTGGTGGCGGGCGTCTTCCACATGCTGACGCATGCCTTCTTCAAGGCGCTGCTCTTCCTCTCGTCCGGCTCGGTCATTCACGGCATGGAGCACGGCGTCCACGCGCTGGCGGACCATCAGGGGCATGGACACGGGCACGCCATCCGCGAGGAGGACCACGAGCCAGTGCCCATCGGCATGGACATGGCGCACGCGGAGCATGGCGTCACAGCAGCGCCGGAACAACATGCCGTCACGCACGAAGAGGCGCACGTTGGGCATATTGACCCGCAAAACATGTGGAACATGGGCAACCTGCGCCGTCACATGCCGTACACCTTCGCCGCCTTCATGATTGGCGGCGCGGCGCTGGCGGGCATCCCCTTCATCACCTCCGGTTTCTGGTCGAAGGACGAGATTCTGGGGCAGGCGTACTACCTGTGGAGTCACGGCGAGATGAGCTACGGGATGGTCAGCATTCCGCTCATCGTCCTGGCGCTGCTCTCCTTCACCGCCATCCTGACGGCCTTCTACACGGGCCGACAGCTTGGCCTCACCTTCTTCGGCAGGGAGCGCACGGAGGAGGCGGAGCACGCGCACGAGTCGCCGCCCTCCATGCTCATCCCGCTCGGCGTGCTCTCGCTCTTCGCCATCATCGCGGGCTTCGTGAATATTCCGGCGGGCGTGATTCCCGGCTTCGAGTTTCACGGCCTGGGCCACCTGCTTGAGCACGTTCATAGTGTATCAGGCATCGCTGAGTACGAGGCGCATGATTTTAACTGGCCCCTCGCGCTCGTCGTGGGCGGCGGTGGGCTGCTCGCCTTCGCGGGCGGCATCGCGCTCTACGCGGGCCGCGCCACCGAACCACTGAAGGTGCTCGGCCCGCTATGGACGGCGATGGAGCGCAAGTGGTACGTGGATGAAATCTACCGCTTCCTTGTCATCCGGCCCGCCGTCGCCACCGCCAACATCCTCGCCAAGGTGGACTCCAACTGGGTGATTGACCCCATCGTCAACGGCGTGGGCCGCTTCGGGCGCGGCTGGGGGAACCTCAGTGGCTGGTTTGACCGGGTGGTCGTGGACGGCACGGTGAACCTCGTTGGCATCGTCGCGGACGAGGTGAGCCGAGGGCTGCGCCTCGCGCAGACAGGCCGCGTGCAGAACTACTTCATCATTCTGCTGGCGGGACTGCTGGCACTGGCCGGGCTTTTCTTCCGCTAGAAGTGTCCGTTACGCTTCAGAAGTTCGTTCGTCATCCAGTTAACTGTCTGGCTCCCGGAACGCTCTCGCGCCTCCGGCAACTCTCAGGAGACGCCATTCTATGACCGACTTTATCTTCTCGCCGATACCAGGGCTGTTGAGCATCGTCTGCGTCGTTGCTCCGCTCGTGGCGGCACTCGTCACCCTGTTCATTCCGGGTGAGAACGAGCGGGCCATCAAGACGTGGGCGAACGTCGCCAGCTTCGCCATCTTCCTGGGGACGCTCTTTCTCTGGCTCGGCGCGGGCTTTGATGGAGCGAATGGTGCCTTCCAGCTAGGCGACGAGTTTCTCTGGATAGAGCCGCTCAACGTCTTCTACCGGGTGGCGGTGGACGGGTTGAGCCTGCCGCTCGTCGTGCTGACGGGCTTGCTCACCTGGGTCTCGATTTTCTACAGCACGCGGGTCATCAACTTCCGGGTCAAGGAATACTTCTTCCTCTTCCTGCTGCTGGCGGTGGGAATGTTCGGCGTCTTCATCGCGCTGGATTACTTCCTCTTCTACGTCTTCTGGGAGATTGGCCTCGTGCCGATGTACTTCCTCATCGGTATCTGGGGCGGCGCGCGGCGCGAGTACGCGGCCATCAAGTTCTTCCTCTACACGCTGACGGGTTCCGTGCTGATGCTGCTCGCCATCCTGGGCATCTACTTCAGCACCGGGTCGTTCAACCTCATCGAGCTACCCGCGATGACGGGTGAGATTTTCGGCGGCAACTTCATTCTGAGGTCGCTGGCCTTCTGGGGCATCTTCCTCGCCTTCGCCATCAAGCTGCCGCTCTTCCCCTTCCACACCTGGCTGCCCGACGCGCACGTTGAAGCGCCGACGGCTGGCTCGGTCATCCTGGCGGGCATCCTGCTGAAGCTGGGGGGCTACGGCATCATTCGCATCCTGATGCCCATCTTCCCCGATGTTTTCAACTACTTCTGGCTGCCCATCGCCATTCTGGCGGTCATCTCCATCGTCTATGGCGCGCTGGTGGCGATGGCGCAGTGGGACTTGAAGAAGCTCATTGCCTACACCTCCGTGAACCACATGGGCTACGCGATGCTCGGCATCGCGGCGGCGGCGGCGACGCTGGGCACCGACAATGAGGCACTGTTCAATGCCCGCGCGATTGCGCTGAACGGGGCCGTCTTCCAGTTCATCGCGCACGGTCTGATTACGGGCGCGCTCTTCCTTCTGGTGGGCGTCATCTACGAGCGGGCGCACACGCGCGACCTGCGGGAGTTCGGTGGGTTGGGCGCGGTTCTGCCTGCCTTCTATGGATTCATGGCGCTGACGACCTTCGCCTCGCTGGGTCTGCCCGGTTTAGCGGGTTTCGTGGCCGAGTTCATGGCCTTCCGGGGTGCCTTTGGCGTGGGGCTGGCGGGGCAGCCGATTCTCGCCATTCTCACGGGCATCGCCCTGCTCGGCATCGTCTTCACGGCGGCGCTCTTCCTCTGGAAGGTGATTCAGGGTATCTTCCTCGGCCCACT
Organism: Ardenticatenaceae bacterium; assembly: GCA_036386615.1. Lineage (GTDB taxonomy): Bacteria > Chloroflexota > Anaerolineae > Ardenticatenales > Ardenticatenaceae > DASVVH01. The sequence goes on along the minus strand of DASVVH010000290.1, from coordinate 2,831 downwards.
CAACGAGCGCTGGGCGAACCTGCCCGACATTCAGGGCTGGGAAGTGGTGGCGCTCATGCCGCTCGTCTTTCTGTTCGTCCTCTTTGGCGTCTATCCCGCGCCTATTCTGAACCTCATCAACCTGGGGGTGACGAAGATTCTGCTGATGATGGGGTAAGGCGAAATCAATGCGGAGGGAACCGCCGTGCAAAAGGTAGCCGAACAAGAGATGACCGTTGCCACCCCACACAGGCTCTTCAATGTGGATGACTACTACAGGATGGGTGAAGCAGGCATCTTCGGAGAAGAGGAGCGTGTGGAGCTAATCGAGGGCCAGATTACTACGATGGCACCCATTGGAATCCGTCACGCTGGCTGTGTTAATTATCTTAACAACTTCTTTGCTCGGCGGCTACAAGAGCGAGCCATTGTGTCTGTACAGAATCCTGTTCGCTTGAGCGAGCACTCTGAGCCACAACCCGATCTGTGCCTGCTTCGACCAGAAATTGGCCTCTACAGGGAATCTCATCCTACGGCAGATGACCTCCTGTTGCTCGTTGAGGTGGCGGAGACCTCCACCAGATATGACCGCGAGGTGAAGGTGCCCCTCTATGCCAGTGCCGGGATAGCTGAGGTCTGGATAGTGAATCTGGCCCAGAACGTAGTCGAGGTGTACCGGAACCCGTCGCCGGAAGGGTACGGAAGCGTGCAGCAGGTCGCGGGCAACCAGCAACTCGCGCCGCAAGCTTTTCCAGAGCTGGTTCTTGAAGCAGGCTCCCTGTTCGGCACTGGCGCGAACACCGATACCTGAAGTACGAAGGATTCAACTCCTATGCCTGACGCAGTGAATGTGAACTGGTTACAGCAATCGCTGGCAATTGGCCCTGAGCTTGTGCTGGTGGTCGGGGCGATGGCGGTGCTGTTCCTCGATATGTTCATCAACGACGACAGCAGCCCACTGCTGCCGGGGATTACTGCCGTTACCCTTGTCGCCGCGCTAGTGTGGGCCGCCTTTCAGTTGCCCCTAAACACTATTGTCTACGGCATGTTCTCGCACGATGCGCTGACCTACTTCATGCGAATCTTCGCGCTGGCGACGGGGCTGCTGGTGCTGATGCTGACCATCGGCTACATCCGCTCGCGCTCGCAGCAGGTGGGCGAGTTCTACGCGCTGCTGCTCTTCGTGACGCTGTCGGTGATTCTGACCGCCGCCGCCAACAATCTTATCCTGCTCTATCTCGCCTTCGAGTTCCTCTCGATGACGAGCTACATCATGGTGGGATGGCTTCGGGACGATGTGCGCTCGAACGAGGCGGCGCTGAAGTACCTGCTCTACGGGGCCATCTCGTCGGCGCTGATGCTTTACGGGATGAGCCTGCTGTACGGCGCGACAGGCTCGACGAATATCCGCGAGATTGCCGCCGTCTTCGCGGACCCGCAGGCGCAGGTGCTCGGCCTGTTCAACGTGGGCATCGCGGCGGCGGTGCTGATGATGGCGGGTTTCGGCTTCAAGGTGGCGCTGGTGCCCTTCCACCAGTGGTCGCCGGACGCCTACGAGGGCGCTCCGACCCCGGTGACGACGTTTCTGGCGGTGGGGCCGAAGGCGGCGGGCTTCGCGCTGATGTTCCGCGTGCTGGTCGTCGGGCTGGGCGCACAAATCGAGTCGTGGCAGGCGCTGTTGAGTGCCATCGCCATCCTGACGATGGTGGTGGGCAACCTGACGGCGCTGGTGCAGACGGACATGAAGCGGCTGCTGGCCTACTCGTCTATCGCGCAGGCGGGCTATATGCTGATGGGGCTGGCGGCGAACAACCCCGCCGACAACAATGGGCTGCGCGCCACGCTCATCTATCTTGTGGCCTATCTGTTCACGAACGTCGGGCTCTTCGTGGCGGTGGTGGCCTACGAGGCGGAGACCGGCTCGACCGCCATCGCGGATTACCGGGGGCTGATTCGCCGCTCGCCTTTCCTGGCAATCAGCATGGTCATTTTCTTCCTGAGTTTGCTGGGCATTCCGCCGACGGCTGGCTTTCTGGGCAAGTTCATGGTCTTCGGCACCGCCATCGGGAACGGGGCCTACCTGCTGGCTACGGTTGGCGTGCTGACGAGCGTTATCAGCGCTTACTACTATCTGAACGTGGTGCGGCAGATGTTCTTCCAGGGTGAGGCCGAGGAGGAGCCGGTGCGTTACCCCAGGCTGCTGAACGCGGCGCTGGTGGTGACGCTGGTGGGCACGCTGGTGATGAACATCCTGCCTTATCCTTTCTTCTACTTCATCGGCGAACCCCTTAACCTGTTCGGGGCGGCGTGGATGTGGCTGATGTAGGGACAAGTTGCCGGGAGTGAGACGCCAGCCCGGAGGGTTGAGGTATGGCTGGGGCTGAATCCTCGGTATAAGGATCGCAACGCCAAACCGTTGTACGGTCCATCTGTGCAGCAGCCGCCCAACCGTTTGGCAGCCGACTAGAGGAGGGTCGTAGAGGAGGGGGATGGCTGGGGTCACCCCCTCTTTTTGCTGATTCCTCCCCGGCGGGTTGATTTTCGGGTGCGCTGTGCTAGAGTAGTATCTGTAGAACTATCCACGTCGTACCTCTCCCATCCTCCCCTACCTCTCCAACGGAGCCCCATGAATCCCCTCGCCCTCCTATCCTCTTTCATGCTGCGCGCCCAGGTCGTCTTATCCCGATACAGGCCGCAACTCAGGGTCGTTCTGGCCGCCGCCATCGTCGCGTACTGCGTCGGGACCAGCGATACCCTCGCCCTCCTGCTGCTCGTCTGGGAACTGCTCGACTGACGCAAATCAGCAACGAGGAGGGTGGTGAGCCCTCCTCGTTGGCTGGGACATTACAAGT
>DASVVH010000289.1:0-2756 GCA_036386615.1 Ardenticatenaceae bacterium | reverse complement strand
TACGACGACCCCAACACCCGCAGTGGCGGCTCCTTCGGAGGCCGTTCCGGGCAGCCCGGACAGCGCGCATACGATGACCCCGATACCGAGAGCGGTGGTTCCTTCGGAGGCGTGGGCGGGCAGCCAAAGCAGCGGACCTTTGACGACCCCAATACTCAAAGCGGCGGCTCCTTTGGCGGCGGGCCAAGCGCCAACGAGCGCGAACAACGCTCCTCGCTTGGGCAGTCCGCGCCCCGCGCCTCCGGGCAGTCAGGCAGGGAGAGCGGCAAGCGCTCGTCCCTAGGGCAGTCCAAGCCACGCTCCTCTGGCTCCGGGCAGGGGCAGTCCGGGTCACGAGCCTCCCGCCCTGCCTCTCCCCCTAGCTCGCGCGGGGGCGAGAAGCCCCGCAACGATGACCCGAACACCAAGAGCGGCGGCTCCTTCGGCGGCGGCTGATAGCGCGGGCCAGTTGCCCACCTGAACGGACATGAAGAGCGTCTGGTATTTATCTCTCCAGACGCTCTTTGTAACTCCCGCCGCTAGTTCGTGCGCGCGAAATCTACCTGATGCCAGCACGCCTCGCTCCCCGCGACGAAGTTGCCCGTGTTGAGCACCTCGACGGGCGGGCTGAGTGCATAATTTCCGGCGTCCACCACCTGAACGTACCATCGCGCTCGCTCCGCCGCGATGAGGATGTCGTACCAGCCGGGCGGCTCCTGCTGGGTGGTGGCTGGCGCGCTCTCGTACCCGTATTCGTTGTAGGCGCGCACGCGCAGCTCCGGCAGTGGGTTGCCCGCCGCGTCGCGGACATATCCGAAGATGTGATAGTCCGCGCAGCCGCGCCCGTAATCCGGCCCCGCCGCCGAGGCGTAGAAGAGGTACGCGGGGGTGGCGGTGGGTGGCACGGGGCTGGGCAGCGGCGTCTCGGTTGGCAAGGGAGTCGCCGTAGGCTCCGGCGTCGGCGTCTCGCTTGGAATGGGGCTTGCAGTGAGCGTTGGGGTAGCTGTCTCCGTTGGGGTGGAGGTCTCCGTTGGCGTTGGGGACGCCGTGCTCTCCGGCGTGGACGTCTCGGTTGGCGGCACAGGTGGCCCCTGAGTCGCCGTTATCGGACTATATACCGGCTCTAGGCGCATTCCCTCAAACGGGGTCAGCGTGGGCTGCTGGATGATGGTGACAGGGGTAGAGCGCACCTCCTCGGAGCCGCCGAACGACAGAAGGCTCTGGTCCGGCTGAATGATGCCGTAGACCGCGTAGCCGCCAAGCGCGATGATGGCGAGAATCAGCCCAAAAGCGAGGGCGTTTCCCAATCGTTCGAGACAGGATGGCGCGCGGTTCATCGAGTGCAAGCATAGCGTGCCGACTCATAGCTAGCAAGCAAGGGCGTCAATTAGATTAGGCAAGCGTTATGGCTCTGCTATAATCGGCATCGCAGGAGGCGAGCTTGGCTGGGGAAGAGCGGGTAAAGCGGTTTTGGCCCTATTGGGGGGTGCGGGTTCTCTGGCTGTTGTTCATGGTCGCGCTCGTCTGGCAGGCCACGAATGGCGCGATTCCCCAACGCCTCCTGATTGGGGTTGCCGCCGCCCTGGCAGTTCAGGCTCTTCTCCTCGCCCTCGCCCTGCTGAAGCGGTTGCCCGCGTGGCACGATGTAGCTTCCAATGTCGTGGCGGCCCTCATCGCTTCCGCCGTTCTGGTGCTCTTTCCCGAACAGGGGCTGCTGGTGCTTCTGTTAGGGCTGGTGCCCCTGCTGGACATGGCTCGCTGGCGCGGGTGGGCCTTTGCCCTGGCGCTTCTGTTGCTCTTTCCCGTTCCGGCCTTCCTCTTTCAATATCTTCGTGATGTGCCCCTCGCCACGCCCTCCATGACGCTGGCCTTCTGGCTTTTGACGGCGCTCCTGGGCATCGCTGTCGCGGGGGCACCTGCCACGAGGGCAGTTGCTGTCGCTCGGAAAGAGCAGTCCGGCGAAACGCCGGAGAGCATCCTGGCGAGGAGCGCGGAGCGACTGGTCAGCGATACGAACTACGACCATGTCCTTCAAGCGCTCGTGCGGGAGGGGTCTACGCTGCTGGACATCGGCAGCCGCAAGGCGCTCACGCGCGGGATAGCGCTGACCTTCAAGCCGGGGCTGACTGACATGCTGATGGTGGTCGCCCTGTATAATCTGGAGGAGAGTTACGAGGGCCGGAGCTTCGCCGCGCGCGGCGTGCTGGGGCGGCTGCTCCACGAGGGCGAACCGACCTACACGACGGGCAACCAGCCGCCTTTCAACGATGTGCGATCCTTCGATGACCACCAACTGCTGCTCTTCCCCCTGCGGACGACGCTAGATGTCTTTGGCGCGGTAGTCTTCGCCACGCGCAACCCTGAGCAGGCGAGCGACCCGACGGTGCAGCGCACGCTCATTGCTCTGGCCGATCAGGCCAGCCTCGCCCTGCACAATGCTGTTCTGCAACAGGAGTTGCGCCGCGACCACGACCACCGCCTCGTCGGCGAGGAGGAGGCGCGGCACCAACTGGCCCGCCAGCTTCACGATGGGCCGGTGCAGCGCATCGCGGCCATCACCATGCAGCTAGAGTTCATCAAAGCGCTGATGGCGCGGCACCCCGAACGAGCGCAGGCGGAGATCGAACAGTTGCAGCAGACGGCGCGGCTCGCCTCGCAGGAGATACGGACGATGCTCTTCATGCTGCGGCCCGTCGTCCTGGAATCGGAGGGGCTGGGGGCGGCGCTGGAAACCTACATCCAGCGGCTGCGGGAGCAGGACCGGCTCAACATCTCCT
>DASVVH010000288.1:0-12150 GCA_036386615.1 Ardenticatenaceae bacterium | reverse complement strand
CCTATCTTCTCGATAAACCCGGCGCTTCCGAAGAGTACCCCTTTGGCCCGGATGCCCTCGTTCTCAAGGTCGCGGGGAAGATGTTCGCTCTCGTGGCGTGGCAGGAGCGCCCGCTAGCCATCAACCTCAAGTGCGACCCTGATTTCGTCCCCATCCTGCGCCAGCAGTACCCCGCCGTGCAGCCCGGCTACCACATGAACAAGCGCCATTGGAACACCGTCACGCTGGACGGCTCCATCCCCGAAGCCGAAGTCCACGCCATGATTGACGATTCCTACGACCTCGTGGTGGACAGCCTACCGAAAGCCAAACGCCAGCAACTGCGCGGCGACACAGCGTAATCTTGCCGTTCTTCATCCCTCATCCTTCATCCCTCATCCTTCCGGCTGCCGCCCGCCGCCGCGCCGACTCCCTGCGCCCCTCCTCCACGTTCCAACGGCTCTCCGCCTTCTCCATCGCGCGCGCAATCGTCTCGTCCCACTCGATACCGTAGCTGTTGGCGAGCTTTGTGAGGAAGACGAAGGCGTCGCTGAGTTCCAGCGCCAGCGCCTCGACTTCCGCGGCGCGCTCCGCCTCGTCCATCGCCTTGTGCCCTTGCAGCCGCAGGACGTGACGCGCAATCTCGCCCGCCTCCTCCATCAGGTGCGCCACCGAAGCCGTCGGGTCTTCCTCGGCCATCCCCCGCAACTCATCGTATTCCCTGAACCAGCGCTGGTACGCCTCGAAGGTAAGGTGTTCCCCTGTCTCTCCCACTTTATCACCGATTCTGGTCGTTAGCGGTCGTCGGTCGTCGGTCGTCGGTCGTCAGCCGTTCCACCTGATCAATAAACCGCGCCGCCTTCAGGTCGCGCTCCAACTGGTAGGCGGCGTACTGGTTCAGCAGGGTCTCTAGCTCCCTCGCCAGTGGCTCGTCCACGCGTAGCCGCCGCACCAACTCCCACTCGCCCGATTGCATCAGCCGCAGCACTTTCAGGGCGTCGAGGCTCATCGGCAGGAAGTCGGTCCCCTTGCCCGAACAGCGCGGGCAGACCGCGCTGCCCTCGGCGACGTTGAAATACTGGTCCAACGGCTCCAGCGTTTCGCCGCACACCTGGCAGTCGAAGAGTTGCGGCTGGTAGCCGACGTAGCCGAGCATCTTCACTTCGAAGAAGCGGAGCACGAGCGCGGCACGCTCGCCCGCGTCCAGACGGTGCAGCGAGTCCAGCAGCAGCTCGTAGAGCAGGGGGTTCTCGTCGTTCTCTTCCAGAAAGCGGTCCACTAACTCGCCGAGCAGGTAGGCCGCTGAGACGCGCTCCAACTCCTCGCGCAGCATGGGGAAGTAGTCGCGGGTTTCGGCCTGCGTAATCTTGTCGAAGGTGCGGCCCCGCGCCAGCACGAACTTCCCGCGCGAGAAGAGTTCAAGGTGCCCACTCTTGCGGCTCGTCTGCTTGCGCGCGCCGGGCGCGAGCACCCGTATCTTTCCCTTGTCGGGCGTCATGAGCGTCACGAGGCGGTCAGCCTCGCCCCAATCCTTGCGGGCCAGAACCACCCCATCCACGCGATAGACCCGATTGCGTCGTTCTTCCATAAAGTCAGCGTTCCTCCACAGCTATTATACCTTCGAGCCGCGAACGTAGCGACTAGGCGAAAGGAGGCCACTTGAAGAAGCACGATGCGTGGCCGAAGAACATCTCTGTACAGTTGCAGCGCAATTAATTACTAAGAAGGTAGGCCCGGCCTACTTTTATCTCGTTTTCAGGTAGGCTTTGGTAGGCTTTGCTTCACATAATACAGCCCAGGCAACTGTGTTTGTGCTGTCACCGCCGCCTTACCCTCTTTACTCTCCACCCGTGACGCAACCCTGAATTAAACCCGAATCATTTGACATCCCATCCAAATCCTCTATAATCACCCTTCGTTGTGCCGAAGTAATAATCCGCAGTAGCTCAACGGCAGAGCAACCGGCTGTTAACCGGTAGGTTGCTGGTTCGAATCCAGCCTGCGGAGCCTTGAAGGAGCCGAATCCCGGCTCCTTTTTGTTTTCCTGCCCGGCTTGGTTCCTTCCCCCCTTCTCGCTATACTCTGGCCCATGACGACCCTTGAACAGGTGCCTGACGGCGGCCCCCAGGCCGCCGTTTTGATGGAGGAGGAACCCGCGACGGTAGAGGTGCGGCGGCTCTGGCTGGTGCCGCTCCTGCTGCTGGCGTTTCTCCTCGCGCCCCTGCTGCGGGATGGCATTCCAGCCACCCAGGCGGGCGTGCTGCCGCTCTATCCCTCCCTCGCCTCTACCATGCTCCCTCCCCTCGCGCTGCCTTTCGTGGTTGGCGGCGCGGCGGGGTACAAGCTCTCCCTGGCCCTGCACATGCTGGCAGCAATGTTGGCGGTAGGCTGGCTGGCGTGGGCGCTCTGGGGACGGCTCACCGCATGGTGGGTCGCCGCGCTCTGGCTGACGCTTCCCCTGCCAACGAGCCTGACGCTACAGGGCGGTTGGCTGCACCCGTTGCAGGGCATCATTCTGCTGGCAGCCGGGGGTATCGTTTTCCTCTCCATCAAATCATCCCTACGCCTACTGGCCCTCGTACTCTGGGCATGGGGCGCTTCTCTTCTATGGACGTCCCAGCCCGCACTTGAGCCGTCTCAACTCTTCTCCTCGGCGTGGCCCTCGCCCGACAACCCGCGCGAGTGGGTCGGAGGCATGGCTTACGGGCTGGGCCTCGTGCCCTTCGCGCTTGCCCTGCTGGCGGCTCTCGCCGCGTGGCCCCGCCGCGACGAGGCAGGGGCAAAAGCGATACTCGTGCTGGCACTGGTGGCACTGGTTAGCGTGGTCTTGACGTTCTTCGGCGGGCCTGTGCTGCTCTTCCTTGCTGTCGCCTCGCTGGCAATGGTGCTGGCTGCCGGAGGGCTGCCCATCCTGGACGTGCGCTACGCCAGTTTCCCCGTGCTGCTCGCCCTGCTAGTGATTTCCGCCCTCGCCATCTACCCCGCGCTGCGGCCCGCGTGGCTGGACGAGGTGCCGGATAGCCCCAACGTGGTCTCGTTTGTAGGCGATTCACAGTTCCTGCTGCTGGACGTGCGGGCCACGCGCGAGGGCAAGACCACCATAGTCGAAGCAACGTGGCAGGCGACTCGCCTCTCTGACCGCGACTATTCCGTCTTCGTTCACCTGCTGGACGCGCAGAGCAACATCGTGGCGCAGGCTGATACCCTGCTGCTCGACCCTGACGAGGTGCCCTCCTCGCGCTGGCCCGTTGGCTATCTTGTGAGGCAGAGCTACCGGGCGACGGGCGCGGAGGCAGCCCAGGCGCGCCTGGGGCTGTACGACGTTGAGACGCTTCAGCGCCTTCTTTTTGCGGACGGCACGGACAGCGTGACGGTGCCGCTCCCATGAGCAACCCTGTTCGCGCCAATCCTCCTCTCACCACCAGCCCGGCATCTATGGAGGCGAAGCCTGTAGCAGCCAGCACGCCATCCGTGCTTGGCTGGCCTGGGCGGGCAGGCTATCCTCTACTCGTGCTGCTCTTCTCGCTGGTTGCTATCGGCCCGGCGTTGGGGAGCGGCTACTGGTGGGGCGCGCACGACGCGCGCCACTCGGTCTATTTCCTCTTCGAGTTCGATCAGGCTATCCGCGATGGTATTTTGTGGCCGCGCTGGTCGCCTGACTTGGCATTCGGCTACGGCTATCCCCTCTTCAACATCTACGGGCCACTCGCCTACTTCGTCGGCGAGGCGTTTCACCTGCTCGGCCTGGACATGGTGAATGCCGTCAAGGCTTCCTTCGCCCTGAGCGTGCCCCTGAGTGGCCTTGCGATGTACGGCTTCGCGCGCCGACTATTTGGTTCCAACAGTGCTTTGGTGGCCGCCATCGCCTACGTATTTTTGCCCTACCATCTGGCCGACCTCTACGTCCGCGCCGCCCTCGCGGAGAGTTGGGCCTTCGTGTGGTTCCCCCTCGTCTTCTGGGGCTTCTACGAGTGCGCCACGCGGCCCCGCCCCCGCGCCATCGCGCTCACCGCCGTCGCTTACGCTCTCTTCTTCCTCTCGCACAACGGGCTAGCGATGCAGGTGACGTTCGTGCTGATTCCCTGGATTCTCTTCTGGCTGCTCCTGCCTGTGCGCCCCAATGGTGGGTTCTTCTGGCGCGAGAGGGCGGAGCTAAGAAGTCGCGTCGCGCGGACCCTCGCGGCGGGCGCGGCGGCGCTGCTCGGTATTACGCTCGGCGGCATCTTCATCGTGCCCTGGCTCCTGGAATACCAGTACATCAACACGGAGCAGTGGCTGGCGGGCTATTTCTCCTTCTCGGAGCACTTCGTCCAGCTATGGCAGTTCTTCTCGCCCTACTGGGGCTTCGGCATCAGCGCGGCAGGGGCCGAAGACGCCTTTCCCTTCCAGTTGGGGCTGGTGCCGCTTCTCTTCGCCGCCGGGGGCTGGGTGCTCCGTGCTACTGACAGTACAGCGCGCCGCGCGCGGCTTTTCTTTACGCTGATGCTACTGGTGTTCGTCTTCCTGATGACGGAGACAAGCCGCTTCCTCTGGGATTCGCCTTTCGGTTTCATCCTGAGTCCGGCGCAGTTCCCCTGGCGTTTCCTCATCTTCGCGGGCTTCGCGCTGGCGGTGCTGGCGGGCCTCGTTGCGCGTAACGCGCCGCGTTGGGCGGTGCTCCTGCTGGCCCTGCTCCTCGTGACAGGCTCCTACCCCTACGCCCGCGCCGAAATCATGCCGCCCGCCGAGGGTCCGGTGAGCCACGCGGGCCTGATGCGCTTTCAGCAGAGTTCGGGCGAGATGACGGGGCAGAGTGCGTGGGTGGCGCGGGAGGATATTCCAACGTGGTCAGACCTCGCGGACGTGTGGGTGAGTGGAGGCCAGGTCACCTCGCGCTTCGGCTACGGCGACCTGCCGGAGGGGTCGTGGGCGGGGAACGCCGTGAACCAGTCGAATCAGGAGATCACCGAGGTGATGCTCGAAACGCCGATGACGGCACGCTGGCTCATTACCTACTACCCCGGCTGGCACGCCTATCGCCTGCCCCTGGAGGACGACGAGATTCTGGAAGAGTTACCCATCACCCCCGCCGAGCGCACCGGACACCTGACGGTGCAGGCTCCGGCGGGCCACTATCGCCTGCTCGTGCGCTTTGAGGACACGCCCGTGCGCGTTGTGGGGACGTGGCTCTCGGTGCTCTCGCTGCTGTTTGTGGTAGCGCTCCTCGCCTGGGACCGCCGACGCGGGAACGGGCCGGATTTGAATCTCCCACTGAATGGTCTATAATCCGACCCCATTACGTTGTGGACGGCAGCCTGAGGCTGTCGGGCCGCAAAGTCTGTAAAGCTAGAAAGAAGTCGTCACTCGTGCTCCGGGTGTGATGGAGTGGCCCTTTTCGGCACTCCATTCTGAAGGGGAGGGAAACGTTGCCCCTTTAATTGAAGGAACAGAGTGTAGCGTGCGGGCAGCCGCACCGGAACTTGTTCTGGAGCATCTTACGAACTCATGAAGACTATTGATACTCAAGCCTTGCGACACCGCCTCCTCTTGGCAGTGGCCTCGGCGTTACTCCTGAACGGCTGCGTCACCATCTCCGATCCCATCGAAGAGCCGTCGCCAATTCCTCCCTCCCCCACTGTGGAGGAGGCCGCCCTTCTAGCGGCGCAACCCGCCAGCACCCCTCTACCCAATCAGGCCCCGAACTTTCTGGGGGTGAGCGACCCTAAGCGAAATAGCCCGACTCCGACCCCTTCGCCCACGCCGCAGGCCATCGCCACCGTTCACACTGTTGGCGAGTGGGAGAACATGCGCTGGATTTCCGAGAAGTACGCCGTCTCCGTTGAGGCCATCATGGCGGCGAACGGCATGACCGACCCCGATAAGATTGTTGTCGGCCAGCAACTCAACATCCCCTCGGCCAACCAGATTGTGCAGGCGATGGTGGCGACGGGCACGCCGATTCCTATTCCCCGTGATGAGAGTGGGCACATCCTCCACTTCATCCAGGCGGGGGAGACCCTAAGTGGCATCGCGGAGCAGTACGACATATCGCGCGACGACCTGCTCTTCGCCAACGGCCTGCGCCCCGACTCGCTCATCATGGCGGGGGGAACGCTCATTATCCCGCAGGGTGAGTATACCCCGGTGCCGACTGCGACACCGCTCGGCCCCACGCCTGTGCCAACTCTCATCGTCGCTCTGGAGCCATCCGCCACCTCGGAGGCCAGCCCAACCATCGCGCCCTCGCCAGAACCTGTGACCTACACGGTGCAGGCAGGCGACCGGGCCGGGGCCATCGCCAGGGACAACGGAATCACGGTTCCACTCCTCGCCTCGGCCAACCCAGGCGCGAACATGGACGCCCTCTCCGTCGGGCAGGTACTGGTGATTCCATCCGCGCCCGAAGCCGAGGGGAGCGCCACCGCGACATCGAACACGGTGGAGCCGACCGCCACACCGACGGAGGTGCCGCCCGTCATCGTGACTCACGTCGTCACGGAGGGCGAGAACTGGAAGTCCATCGGCGAGAAGTACGGGGTGACCGAGGATGTGCTGAAGGCGGCGAACCCCTCCGTCACGGCGGAGCCGGAGATGGATAGCGCGGTGCAGGTGCCCATCGGCACTCCGACGCCGACGCCCAGCCCCACCGCCCCGCCGACAATGACGCCGACGCCTGCCCCCGCGTTCGCGGCCCCGGTGCTGTTGTTGCCCGCGAACGGCACGGCGGCGACCTACCGGGAGAACATGCAGCCCATTCACCTGCTGTGGACCTCGACGGGCATCCTGCGGCAGAACGAGTTCTACGTGGCCCGCCTGCGTGCTGTAGATGGCACGGGCGACGTGCTGTGGACGGAAACTTACTGGACGCAAGGCCCTAGCTGGCGGCTGGAAGAGGAGCTGTTGGGCACGATTGCAGGGACGGTGACGTTGCGCTGGGACGTGATGGTCATGCGGCGCACCTCCGAGGCGGGCGAGGAGCCAGCGACGGGCACCGCGCTCAGCGAGAAAAGTCCCACCTACGAGATCGTCTTTACGGGTCCGCTCCCCGCGCCGGAAGTGACGAGCACGAGCGTGGAGTCTTCGCAGGCTGCGCCGACGCGGACGCGCATGGTGACTCCAACCCGTACACCGACGCGCACCCCCTCGTCTTCGCGGCGACCATAGCCGCCACTTTCCCTTCGTGCCTGACGAGCGGTGCTCCTGAGCGCCGCTCGTTTTGTTTCCCAGGCTGGGGGCTTCGTCCCTTTTGCCTGCTCGTGGTAGGATAGGCGGGTCAGGAGCGAGCTATGAGCACGACGTTGTACCGAGATATCCCCATGTCGGAGGCCACTGCCGAGGCGCTGCGCGGGCTGGAGAACCAGAGCGGGCAGGCGCATGGGCCTCTGTTTTACGGACTGGCTTCCGCGCTGCGCCCCCGCCACTTAGGGGTCGTGGGGGACCATCGCGGGGCCGTGACGCTCTGGTTGGCGCTGGCGGTAAGAGAGGGTGGCGAGCTTCACCTTCTGGACAGCGAAGGCAAGGTGCCCGCCGGGCATCACGACCTACTGAGTCGGGTGGGGCTGGAAGCGGTGCTGAGTCCAGCGATGGAGCGGAGCGACACGTTGTTCGATATGGCAGTGCTGACGGGCGAGCCTGAGAGTTATGCTTCCACATGGGAATGGCTCAGAGGCAATCTCGCGCCGGAAGCGGTGCTTGTCGCGGGTGACTCGGAGGCACTTCGAGCCATGCTGGCGGAAGAGGGCGACTGGCGGCAGGTGAGAGTCGAAGCGGAACCTGCGCTACTGGTCGCGGCGCGCACGGAGCGCCCTCAGAAGTATCCTGAGACCCCGCAAGAGGCGTTCATCGCGCTGCTGGTGGGGCTGAGGAGGCCGGAAAATCTGGCGCTCGGCTCGAACGTTGTCTTTGACGGGACGGTGAAGCCGCGTGGCACCAGGGTCAACTTTAGCGGTATGGGTGGGCAAATCGGCGCGGGCGACTTGCTCATCGCGTACCCCGACGACCTCGCGCGCTTCACGCCCCTGCCGGGCGCGGTGGCGCTCGTTCTGGGGGAGCTAGAGACGGCTATCCGCTCTACGCAGGTCGCGGTTCCGCTCGAAGCTGGGGCTGTGACGCTGGTCGTGGCGTGATGCTCACCCCCGTTTTGTAAAACCAGGCTTCATTCTTTGTCTCGATGAGGAGCAAGAGCGATGGATATTCGCAGAGTCGGTGTCGTGGGCTGCGGCCTGATGGGTAGCGGCATCGCCGAGCAGGCCGCGCGCAGTGGCTTTGACGTGGTGGTGCGCGAGATTAACGAGCAGGCGCTGGCCGCAGGGCGAGAGCGCGTGGCGGGTTCGATGAAGCGCGGCCTCCAGCGCGGGAAGATTAGTCAGGAGGAGCACGACGCGGCGGCGGTGCGCCTCGCGTACACCACCGAACTGGCCGAGTTGGCCGACTGCGACTTCATTATCGAGGCGGCGACTGAGAACATGGCGATCAAGAAGGAGGTTTTCAAGGCGCTGGGCGAGATTGCGAAACCGGACGCGATTCTCGCCTCGAATACCTCCAGCCTCTCGATTACGGAGATTGCTTCGGCCACGACGCAGCCTGAGCGGGTGCTGGGCGTTCACTTCTTCAACCCGGTCCCGGTGATGCCGCTCATCGAGTACGTGCGCGGCTTCCTGACGAGCGACGAGACGATGCAGGCGGCGCGGGACTTTGGCAAGGCTCTTGGCAAAGAGACTGTCGAGTCGAAGGACCGCCCCGGTTTCATCGTCAACCTGCTGCTCATTCCTTTCCTGCTGGACGCGATTCGGGCGCTGGAGAGTGGCGTCGCTACGAAGGAAGATATAGATAAGGGGATTCAGCTTGGGCTGAATCACCCGATGGGGCCGTTCACGCTGGCCGATTTCGTTGGGCTGGATACGGCGCTCTTCATCGCGGACGCGATGTACGAGGAGTTCAAAGACCCACGGTATGCCGCGCCGCCCCTGCTGCGGCGGATGGTGACGGCGGGCTATCATGGGCGCAAGACGGGCAAGGGTTTCTATGAGTACGGGCGGTAGGTGGATGACCGACGACTGACGACTGACGACTGACGACCGACGACCGCTACGGCGACGGATGAACGGCATAAGGCAAGGGCGCAGAGGAACTGACAGAGAATGGCAGACGGCACGGCACTAAAAGATATTTACATGCGCGCGTTGGCGGGCAGTTTTGAGCGCAGATGGCCTCTGATTGGGGCCGTTTTGCTTACATTTGGGCTGTGTTGGGCAGGGCGAAACGGACGGTGTTCAGAGTAAAAATGGGCCACTGCGCCCGGAAATATGTACATTTCATGACATTGAAAATTTCATGTACATGACCAACGTGGGAACGAGGGAGGAGGGTAAGGGCGACGGGTGTTGTCGCACGAACCCCTACATTCCCCCACATTGGATTTGTTTTGAGGTTCCAACCGTGCTGGGGCCGGAAGGGTTCCGCGCAGCTTCCGGCATGCATCGCTACGCCTCTCGATGTCGGATGCAATTTGGATACCATACCTCGTTATGTTTGGCCTGTTACCTAAGTTAAGCATATCTAATCTTTGCCTGGTCCAGCGAGGGCACCCTGTAACAGCACAATCTCTGTTCCAAGGAACTCCCCACTGCGGAGAGCCTCCGCTTCTAGCTGTTGACTTTGGTGAGCAGTAAGGTGGATGAAAGGTTCCACGCGGATTTCCGTCCGGCTCCCGCGCTTGCGGCGCTCCCACATCCCTGCGACAACGCCATCAATCAACAACAGCGGCAGACCCACCGCGCCTTCAAAGCGCCCGTTCTTGTGCGCGAATACCCGTGCCCGCGCTGATTCCGGCACGATGCGCTCCCGACCAAAGCGGCTTCCAATGATGTAGCAGTCGTACTGCGGGAGTAAGCGCAGGGAGGTGCCGAGAGGTTGCCATCCGGTATCGGCATCTGCCGCCAGGAGCCACGCGCGCTCTCCCTCGACCTCGACTTCCTCCAACTCGTTGGCCAGCGAATCCGCCAACTCGCGGGCTTCGGCAGGCTTCAGATGCTGCGGCATGAACCAGCGCGCGAAGTCCTGGGGTGTGGCGGGGCCGTAGGTTGCCAGATAGTGACGGAAGATGTCGGCCAACGCCTCGGTGGGGTCAATCTCCTGCCGGTTACTGAGCCATTGGTCCGCACGCACGAAGGTGACTTTGTTGCCCCGATTAGGCCCGAAGCAGAGTAGCCCCGCATCGAAGCCCAACCCTATCAAATCGGCCCATGTGGAGGCAATCCGTTCCCTCGCCCATGAGCCGACGCAGCGGGCCACAGCGTCAGCCAGTTCCTCGCGCGTCAGGCCACGACCATCAAGGGCATCCGTCAGGGCATCGAGAACCGTCCGGGCCTGTGCCTGGTCCATGTTATACGTCTCGTGCCAGCGCCCCTCGCGCCAATCGTGTAGCCCACGTCGCGCGGCGGTCCATAAGGGCAACTCGTCAGCCGGGTGGAGGTGAACGGTCCCGCGCAGGCTGTAGGTCTTGACCAGATGCCGCCGCTTCCAAAGCTGCTCTCGCACCTGCTGCTGCGTCACCCCGACCACGCGGGCACTAATCCCCAGTTCCGCAGCCGTCAAGACCTGCGCCTGTAGACCGCGCACGGCCCCGACAACATGAATCATCTGCTCCGGCGGTGCCGATTCCAGAAGGTAGTTCCGTTCGAGCCGCCGTTGATGCACCTCGCTCCATGTGAGGGACCTCATATATCTTTCGCCTCCAAGATAGTCAGGCTCCTCAGTCCATTACGGAGAGAGTGAGCACAGGATACCCGAATATGCGTCCTAAGTCAAGGGTTGAGGCGGGCATTTTAGGAAAGATGTGCGATGGCGGCAGACCCTGTACGGCGGCGCTTTCTTCAGATAGGAGTTACACAATTGAGAGCGGAGAGAAAGACCGATGCTGATAACCGATGAGCGCTAACGGCTGAAAAGGAGCGCTCTACAGAGTGAGCGATGCGGAGCAACGGAGCGGGCATCCTGCCCGCGGTCCCGGTCTTGTCTTAGTGCGTGACTCCCTTTAGATATGATGGTCAGGCTCAGGAAGCGTGTTGCGCGAATGGTAGGGGCGCGGCATGCCGTGCCCCTCGTGCTTGTGGGGTTTAGCGGGTCCAGAAGCCGTTGGGGTCGTAGGCGCGGATGATGTGTAGCTCGTCGGGGGTGGGTTCGGGGGTGGGTTCGGGGGTCGGCGCTACATCGGGGGAGAGGTTCAGCGCCCAGCCTGTGTTGGCCTGCACCTCTTCGGCGCTGGCGAATGGGTGATAGTTCGCTAAGTAGCTCTCGCCGTGCTCGTCGAAGCGGAGGATGCCGAGGGTGGTGATGATGGCGCTCGGCCCGCCTCGCGGTAGCCCCGCGCCCTCGCGCCAGCCGCGCCCCGTGCCGTAGCCGGGAGAGGTGACGTAATCCACCTGCTCGACGAAGCGGCGCTTTTCGTGGGGCATCAGCATGACGAGCCGCCCAGCGAGGGAGGCGATGTCCGCCGCGCCGCCACTGCCGGGGAGGCGGCTGGTCGGTTGGTGGTAGGGGCCGATGTAGGTGGTGTTGAGGTTGCCGTAGCGGTCCACCTGCGCGCCGCCGATGAAGCCGAGGTGTACCGCGCCCTGCGCCAGCAGGCCCATGAGGTAGGCCATCTGCGTGGCCCAACTCGCGCCGAGGACGTTGGGCGGGTCGCCCATCGTGTAGAGGTGCTCGCGGGCGGGTTCCTCGCGCACCAAGCCGCACTCGAAGTAGCCTACGGCGTTCGGGGCGTGGCTGTTTTTGGCGACGACGAAGGCGAGGAGGGGCAGGCGCATGCCGACGAAGACGACCTCGCCGTCCTGAATCTCGCGCGCCGCCGCCGCGACCATGAGTTCCTGTGGTGTGTATTCCATGCTCGGTATCCGTAGAAGTCAGGTGTGATGCGTAGGGTTGGTATACAGGTTCAGACAGATGCGGAGGAGGGGGTGAAGGGTGCTGATACCCGTTCATCGTGAATATGGCGCAAATGGGTGGACCCCGCCGAGGGTTAAGCCACGAGCGGAGCGAGTGGCTCCACCCCCGGCTATGAGTTTCGCCGTCCTGCGGCCTCACGACCTGCCATGAGTCTATCGTGTAGATGTGTTGGTAGGGTAGGATAGTATACGGGTTCAGCCAAGTGATGAAGAGAGAGCGAGGCGTGCTAGCGCTCTACGATAGGCG
>DASVVH010000287.1:0-2580 GCA_036386615.1 Ardenticatenaceae bacterium | reverse complement strand
GGAAGGCTGGTGAGCTTCGCGGTGGGGGTCCACCCGGTCCCATCCCGAACCCGGCAGTTAAGCCCATCTGCGCCGATGATACTGCGCTCGTAGGGGCGTGGGAAAGTAGGTCCTTGCCAGCCTTCCCCTCCTGCTTATCTCTCTTCGGTTGTTAACTGAATACTTTTATGTGTGCTGGCTTTCTGTGAATAGGCTTGCGCGAGCAGGAATATTCATAACTGTTCCAGCATCACCAAAAAGAGCGTTGTGTAACCCACAGCGCTCTTTTTGCGTTCCTCGCCCGTTTACCCCGCTGTCTCATGACCGCCAATCAGACGCTCGTGCTGCTCGATAGCCCGTCGCACCGCTTGCTCCAACTCATCCGCCTGGAATGGCAACCCGCTTCTCGCCGCTGCTTTCTCTACCCAGGCAACAAGCTCGTCTGGAGAATCCTCTGCCGCACTTGGAAGCTCACTCGCAAGCATGCGCCAGAACACGCGCCGTGTTGCCTCGTCCCCCAGCGGGCGAACCAATGGGCGCAACTCCTTGAAGATGCTTGCGCCTCGGCCCCACCCAGGCGCGAGGGTCGCCTCAAGGTGCTGGCGCAATGCGCTGGACAGAGCAGGACCACCTGCACTCGTATCAATGGCGAGTTGCAGCAGGCCGAAGGCTGCAGTGGCTGGCAACGTGAAGTCGCTTGGCGTGGAATCGTCAGCCACGTTGACCCACTGCCCTCGCTCCCGCGCCTTCGCGGCAACCTCAGCATTTACCTGCGCCGAGTCCGTTGCGGCGAAGACCAACTCCGCTCCCTCTACGTCGCCGGACTCATAGGCCCGGACAAGCAGGCGCACCCTCCCCTCACCTGCCCATGCTTGAATAGATTCTGAGGCGCTGGGGCTAATCACCGTCACCCGCGCGCCCTCGTCCAGCAGCCGCGCAATCTTCCGCGTTGCCACCGCTCCACCGCCGATAACCGTCACGGCGCGGCCCCTCAAGTCCAGAACGATAGGATAGCCCACTATCCCTCCGAAGCGCTGATTTGGATTGACCTGCTTGTGCCCGTAAGTACAATTCTCATCATATCGATAGTCCAGAGGATACAGGATGATTCAAACGAAACGCCGTGCCCTCGTGCTCGTCGGGCACGGTTCGCACCTCAATGGCGACAGCGCCGCGCCCGTTTTCACCCACGTTGCTGCCCTGCGCGCCCTCAACCTCTTCGACGAGGTGGTCCCCGCCTTCTGGAAGGAAGAGCCTTCGCTGCGCGAGGTTATCAGGGCCGTCAACGCTCACGAGATTGTTATCGTGCCCCTCTTCATCAGCGACGGCTACTTCACCGAGCAGGTCATCCCCCGTGAGCTAGGGCTGGCTCAAGCCACGCCCAACACCGTCTCTTTCATAAACGGTAAGCGCGTCATCTACACCCTGCCCGTCGGCACGCACCCGGCCATGACCTCAGTGGTCGAGCATCGCGCCCGCACCATCGTCGGCGATGAGGCGGTTCCCACCTCCGACACCGCTCTCGTCATCGTGGGGCACGGCACGCCGCGCAACGAGAACTCGGCCAAATCCATCCACTATCAGGTAGAAACCCTGACCAACAAGGGTGAGTACGGCGAGGTCACGGCCATCTTCATGGACGAGGCTCCCTATGTTGAAGAGGTGCTGAACGTCTGTGCGGCTCCGAACATCGTCGTCGTGCCCTACTTCATCGCCGACGGCTTCCACACCCAGGAAGATATTCCCGAAGACCTCGGCATCGCGGAGAACGGCTCCTATCCTGTCCCTGCCCTGCTCGATGGGCGGCGGCTCTGGTACGCGGGCGCGGTTGGCACTGACCCTTCAGTCGTCGCCGTCATCCTGGAACGTGCCCGCGAGGCGCTATCCGTCACAGATGGTGATAACTTCCCTCTGCAAGAACCCGTCGCCGCCTGTGCCCACCGTGCTTTTGCCGAGTGGGCGCGAGAGGAAGCCCGCCTCTTTGGGCAGGTGCTCATCCGCGCAGTTCCAAATGGTTGGGAACTCTCGCACGTTGACGATGCCATCCGTGTGGACCTGGAAACACTCACTGACCCCTTCGCCGCCGAGCACATCGCCCGCTACGATGACGAGGGTGACTATCGCCCGCTCTCCACAGCGCCCACGCTGCGGCACGGCTGGCGTCTCCTCCTGGCGGATGACGAGAGCCTGCGCCACGCACTCGACGCGCTCTACCCTGCCGCTGTCGTCGGCTGGTACGATGAGCGCGAGCGCCAACTGAACCCGACCCCCTTCTTCGAGACAGCGGCCCGGCAGACGGGCATGTACAGCGCCGTTAACCGCATCAACGCTGCTCAAGCCCGCCGTGCCATTCGTGCCTGCTGCGTGGACCAACTTTGCCTCAAGCGCATCACATGGAACCTGGCACCGGACGAGCCGCTGGGCGTCGAGCGAGGCGAAGGGCTGATTCCCTGCCGCGAGGCGTGCGGCATTCTGATTGGCCTGGCCCGCAAGGTCGTTCTGGGGGACCGCGCCGCGCCGCGAACGGTTGACCTGACCCCGGCAGAGCTAGAAACCCTACAGGTGCTCCTTCAAGGCACAGTAGACGGCACCTTCGAGATG
>DASVVH010000286.1:0-6520 GCA_036386615.1 Ardenticatenaceae bacterium | reverse complement strand
TCTGCCAATGTCATCCTCGCCGTACCACTTGGCCGCAACTCCGTGCGCGTTGCAGGCACAATGTCATCCACCAAAATGGGCCATTTTCCGGCCTCCTGCCTGCCTCCCTCCCTGTTGCTGGCCCAAAAATGCATGACACTACATTTTCGATGTCAATAAATGTACATATGTTTATTGTCAACTTCCCGCCTCCCCCTCTTCCCACCCGCCAAGAACGCCCTCAATGTGGCTAAATGTGGCTCAGTCCGACCATCCTGCTCGTGGCCGTATGCCGTACTTCATCCCTCATCCCTCATCCTTCATCCCTTCAATTATCTGAATCGAACGCTTTACTCTCGCGTGCAGTATGTTAGACATTCACCTACTTCCGGGGCGATTCCCTTTCCCCTATCCCCTCCCCCTGTGATACAATTCGCCTTCTGAAACGAGCCAATACCGACTGTCGAACGAGGAACTATGGCGATTACACACGGCTTTGAACTGCTACAGGACCAGCCGATTCCTGAACTCCACACCCGCGCCCGGCGCTTCCGCCACGTCAAAACCGGAGCCGAACTGCTCTCCCTGGAAAACCAGGACGAGAACAAGGTCTTCAGCATTACCTTCCGCACCCCACCCACCGACTCGACGGGCCTGCCCCACATTCTGGAGCACTCCGTCCTCTGCGGCTCCGAGAAGTACCCGCTCAAGGAGCCGTTCGTCGAACTGCTGAAAGGCTCCCTGCAAACCTTTCTCAACGCCTTCACCTACCCGGACAAAACCTGCTATCCCGTCGCCAGCCAGAACCTGCAAGACTTCTACAACCTGATAGATGTCTACGTGGATGCCGTCTTCCACCCGCGCATCACCCCACAGATTCTCCAGCAGGAGGGCTGGCACTACGAGCTTGACTCGCCCGACGAGCCGATGATTTACAAGGGCGTGGTCTTCAACGAGATGAAAGGCTCCTACGCCTCCCCGGAACGCGCCCTGAGCACCTACGCCCAGTCCTCGCTCTTCCCCGATACCACCTACGGCGTGGACTCCGGCGGCGACCCCCAGGTCATCCCGGACCTCACCTACGAGCAGTTCAAATCCTTCCACGAGCGCTACTACCACCCCTCCAACGCGCGCATCTTCTTCTACGGCGACGACAATCCCGCCGAGCGCCTGCGCCTGATGGACGAGTACCTGAGCGCGTGGGAGCGGCAGGAGGTAGACTCCTCGATTCCCCTCCAACCGCCCTTTGACGAGCCGAGGCGGGTCGTGCGCGCCTATCAGGTCAGCGAGGGCGAGCAGGACGGCAACAAGGGGATGGTCACGGTCAACTGGCTCCTTTCCGAAGTGACCAACACCGAGCAGACCCTCGCCTTCCACATCCTCGAATACATCCTCATCGGCAAGCCCGCCTCGCCGCTCCGCAAGGCGCTCATCGAGTCGGGCCTGGGCGAAGACCTCGCGGGCCAGGGGCTGGAGGGCGAACTGCGCCAACTCTTCTTCTCGACGGGCCTCAAGGGCGTGGATGTGGCCGACGCCGACCGGATTGAATCGCTCGTCGTCGAGACCCTGGAACGCCTCGCCAGCGAGGGCATAGACGCCGAGACCATCGAGGCCGCCATCAACTCCACCGAGTTCGCCCTGCGCGAGAACAACACAGGCCCCTACCCGCGCGGCCTGCTGCTTATGCTCCGCGCGCTCACATACTGGCTCCACGATGCCGACCCTATCGCGCCGCTCGCCTTCGAGGCTCCCCTGAACGCCCTCAAGACGCGCCTTGCCTCCGGCGAACCCCTCTTCGAGAACCTGATACGCGACTGCTTCCTGAGCAACCGCCACCGCACCACGCTCATCCTCCAGCCCGACCCCGAACTGGCGCGGCAGGTGGAGGCGAAAGAGCGGGCGCGGCTCGACGAGGCCCGCGCAGGGATGAGCGACGAGGAGATTCAGCGCGTCATCGAGGAGACCCGCGCCCTCCGTCTCGCCCAGGAGACGCCCGATGCGCCGGAGGTGCTGGCGACCATCCCCAGCCTCCAACGCGAGGACCTGGACCCGCAGGCCAAGCAGATTCCGCTGGAGGTGCTGGACCACAACGGCACCCAGCTTCTCTACCACGACATCTTCACCAACGGCATCGCCTACCTTGACCTCGGCCTGAACCTCCACACCCTGCCGCAGGAGCTACTGCCCTACGTTCCGCTCTACGGGCGCGCTCTCCTCGAACTCGGCACTGCAACAGAGGATTTCGTCAGGCTCTCGCAGCGCATTGACCGCAAGACGGGCGGCATCCAGCCCACCACCCTCACCACCGTCACGCGTGGCAGCGACGAGGGGCAGGCGTGGCTCTTCCTGCGCGGCAAGGTGATGGCCCCGCAGGTGGACGACCTGCTCGACATCCTGCGTGACGTGCTCCTGACCGTGCAACTCGACAGCCAGGAGCGCTTCCGGCAGATGGTGCTGGAAGAGAAGGCGGGACTGGAAGCGGGGCTGGTCTACAACGGCCACCGCGTCGCCAACCGCCGCATGAAGGCCCACTTCAACGAGGCCGATTGGGCCGCCGAGCAGATGACGGGCGTCTCGCAACTCCTCTTCCTGCGCCAACTCGCGCAGGAGGTGGAAGGCGACTGGTCCGGCGTCCTCGCCAAACTGCAACAGATTCACGAGACGCTTGTCAACCGCCAAGCCATGCTCCTCAACGTCACGGTGGACGGCAATAGCTGGAAGGATGTGCATTTCAGGCTGGGGAGCTTCCTCGAAGCGCTGCCCGCTGCCGAGTCGGAGCGTGTAAGCTGGTCAGTCCGGCACGAGGCGAAGTACGAGGGGCTGACCATCCCGTCGCCCGTCAACTACGTCGGCAAAGCCGCCAACCTCTACGACCTGGGCTATCAACTGCACGGCTCGGCGCTCGTTATCTCGCGCTATCTCCGCTCGACCTACATGTGGAATCAGGTGCGCGTGCAGGGCGGCGCGTATGGCGGCTTCAGCCTCTTCGACCCTCGCTCCGGGGCCTTCTCCTATCTCTCCTACCGCGACCCGAACCTTCAGGGGACGCTCCGCGTATACGACGGTACCTCCCACTTCCTGCGCGATTTGGACCTGAGCGATGAGGAGTTGACCAAGAGCATCGTCGGCGCGATAGGTGACATGGACACCTACCTCCTGCCCGACGCGAAGGGCTACACCTCGATGGAGCGCTATCTGGCGGGCGAGACTGACGAGTACCGCCAGCGCCTGCGCGACGAGGTGCTTTCCACCAGCGCGGCCAACTTCCGCGAGTTTGCCGACACGCTGGAGCAGGCGAACCGGCAGGGCGTCGTCGCCGTGCTCGCCGCCCTGCACGCCCTTGAAGCCGCCAACGACACGCTGGACCTGGAAATCACCAGAGTCCTCTAGCCCCATCAAACCGAAGGGCGGGAGCCATCGTCTGGCTCCCGCCGCTTGCACTCAAACCTCTGTCCGAACATGAAGCCGCCCGAACCCATCCTGGTAACGGACCTCTTCCCTGAAATCCTGGACGAACTGCTGGTCCTCCTCGCCTCCCTCACCCCTGAAGAATGGGAGTCGCCTACGGTGGCCGAGGGTTGGTCCGTCAGGGACGTAGCGCTGCACCTTCTGGGCGGTGACGTGGGCATCCTCTCGCGCCAGCGCGACGGCTACGCGCCTCCCGGCCCGCCTATCGCGAGTTGGGATGAACTGGTCGCCTTTATCAACCACCTGAACGACACCTGGCTTCAGGCCGCTCGCCGCATCAGTCCACGCCTCCTCGTTGCCCTTCTCCGCTTCACCGGGGAGCAGGTCAGCGACCACTTCCGCTCGCGCGATCCTCACGCGCTCGGCGGTGCTGTTAGCTGGGCCGGACCCGAACCCGCGCCCGTCTGGCTCGACCTTGCCCGCGAGTACACCGAGCGCTGGCATCACCAGCAGCACATCCGCGCCGCCGTAGGCAAACCCGGCCTGACGGAGCCGCGCTACCTTGCCCCAGTTCTGGACGCCTTCGTCCGCGCCCTGCCTCACACCTTCCGTAACGTTCCCGCCGGGGACGGCACGCTCGTCGCCCTCACCATCACGGGCGACGCGGGCGGCAGGTGGTTCCTCCTCCGCCAGAAGGACAAGTGGACCCTCTACCTCGACGTGGCGCAGCCACCCGACGCAGAGACCATCCTTCCTCAGGAGGTGGCTTGGCGGCTCTTCACCAAAGGCATCTCCAAATCCGAGGCTCAAGCCGAAGCCATCCTTATTGGCGACTCCTCATTGGCCCTCAAACTCCTCGACACTGTCTCCATCATCGCCTAGACCATCCCCAAAGCAGGCGCACAAGCAGGGCCTCTGGTGCGGCCCTCTTGACTGGTGGTCTATGGTGCGGGTTCGATTTTCAGCCGGGAGAACCCCACCGATAGCTCTCGCGTGTCCTGGCTCTGGCCCTCGGCGGCAACTGGCCTCGCGGCGAAATCACTCTGCACCAGCAGGTCGTTAGCTCCGCGTTGCACCAGCGATGCCGGAACCGCGAACTCGCCGCTCCAGGCTTCGCAGTTTTCCCAGGCGTGCTCGCCGACAGGCGTGCCGTTCACCTGAAAGACAACCCTTTGGCGCTGGCCCTCAATGCAGTTCGGGAAGAGTTCAACGATTAGCAGGTGCTCTCTCCTGGCTGTTGCGACCCATAGACTCCTTGACGATGTGCCCTCCGCCCAGACGCCCCACGCCTCCTGGCCCGACCAACCATCTTCCAGCATCAGGTTTACGTTAGGGTTGATGGGCGGCAGCACCTCCAGCACACAGATGGGGTAGGACCAGAGGCCGGGTTCGGAGGCGGGCGAGAAGCACTCGACGAAGCTGACCTCCTGATTCTGCCGTGCCTCTTCCAGAATCCCCTGTTCCAGGTCGCCGCGCATGTGCAGCAGAACGTAGCGCGCGCCGAAGAAGCGGAGCGCGGGCGCGAGGTCCGGGTTGGCGAAGGCATGTGGATGGTTCGCCAACCATTGGAAGAGGAACATCGTTTCGGCGGGCCAGACGCTACTCGCCCCGGCCACAGTCGGCTTGCCGTGCAGCCGCGTGGCCCAGACGGACTCGCCAAGGTTCATCAGGACGGGCGTGTGGGGGTGCGCGCCAACCAAATCCACGATGCTCTGCCCCTCGGCGAGCGGCTGCTGCGCCAGCCAGTCGAACGCGGGATGTGTCGCGCCCGGAAAGGGAAGGCTAGGCAGTGGCGGCGGCACCACCTCCACGACTAGTAACGCAGCCAGCGCCCACTGTAAGTAGCGGTTGTTTACTTTACTCAAGGCAGCACCTGCCAACAGGAAGAGGCCGAGGCTGCCGACGAGGGCGAAGCGGGCAAAGACGCGCGCCCGCTCCAGAAAGGGCACCAGCGCGGCCAGTAGCATGCCGGGCAGGGAGAAGGATTCATCGAATGGTTCGTAGGGCTGTTCGCCGGGGAAGAGGAGCGGCTTGGTCGTGCGGCCCAATGACCAGAGCGCCTGGTTTAGCGGCTCCGTCCAGCCCCACTGCACGGCAGTGCCATCCCATTTGAGGGTCAACCCCAGTGAGAGCACCAGCCCGGCAGCCGCGAGGATGAGAGCAGGCCACCAGAGGCGCTCGCGGCGCGCGAACCAGAGGCCAGCAAAGGCAACCAGCGTCGTCACCAACCCCAGGTTCACGGTGCCCTGCTCGTAAGGGAGGCCCTTATAGATGCTGCGGGCAAAGGAGCCGAGCCAGGGATGGGAGAGGTAGGGCAATGGCAGGCTGTTGAGGCTGCTACCCCAGAAGTCCACCTCGCCGAGCGAGTAGAAGATTGCGGCAACGTCGGTGCTGGCCCGCCATGACCAGTAGATTCCGGGCGCGCCGAGCAGCAGGGCGATGGTCGAAGGCACCAGCAGCGCGACCAGGGCGGCGCGCCAGCCGACACTCTTTGCGGCCACCCGCCCCACGAGCCACCCCGCGACACCGAGGCCGCTAATCCAGACGAAATAGGGCGTGCCAAAGATGCTGACGCCCCAGAGGAGGCCCACCAGAGCGAGCCAGCCCCAGCGCCGCGCGGGCGCGTTCAGTGCCCTTTCCAGCGCCCACACTATCCAGGGGATGAGCGCCGAGCCGAGCAGCACGTTGAGGTGTCCGATGGTCTGGAACCAGCGAAAGCCCCAAAACGCGAAGAGCAGCGCGACAATCGCGGCTGGCAAGCGCTCGACGAAGCGCCGCGCCAGAACGTAGGCACCCCAATAGGCCACCACGAAAGTCAGCAGGACGGCGACGTTGTAGGCGAAGGCGGGGCCACCCAGCCAGTGCAGGGGCAGCAGGCCGAAAATCATGATTGGCCCCGCGCCGAAGGTGCCAATCTGCCAGCCGCCGGGGTAGAAGGCGAGGGGATAGACTGCCGGATTCTGGCCCGTGCGGAGCGCCTCGTCGTACCAACTCAGCAGCCACGTAATCTCGATAACGTCGCCGTAGACGGGGACGCTGTGCGCGAGGCTCTGAGCGTGCCAGCCCCAGGCCAGGAAGAGCGCCAGCAGCCCAGCGGGCCACGCCCGCTCCGCGAAGGCTCTGATTCGGGCGG
>DASVVH010000285.1:0-3368 GCA_036386615.1 Ardenticatenaceae bacterium | reverse complement strand
ATTCCTGAGACGAAAGAGGCGGTGGTATGAGCGGTTCCAACGGACACTCGAATGGAAATTTGAACGGCAACGGGCGGGTACGCGTGGTCCTTACGGGGCGCGGCGTCATCTCGCCCGTCGGCAACGACGTAGAGACTTTTTGGGACAGCCTCGTCAACGGGCGGAGCGGCATCGAGCGGGTGACGCTCTTCGACCCTTCCCCCTTCCCCACGCACATTGCCGGGGAGGTGAAGGATTGGGACCCCACGCCCTGGATTGACCGCAAGGAGGCGCGGCGCATGTCGCGCTGCTCGCAGTTCGCCATCGCGGCGGCATCCCAGGCGATGGAGGACGCGGGCATCAGCGCGGAGGACGTTGACGACGAGGTGGGCATCCTGCTGGGCACGGGCGCGGGCGGCTTCGATTTCAGCATCGCGGGAATGGTGGGTACACGCTCCGAGCGGGGGTGGAAGTCCATCTCGCCCTTCACGCTGCCGGGGGCGCTCCACAACATGCCCGGCTTCCACATCGCTCAGACCTTCGGCATTCACGGCTACCTGGGCACGCATACCTCGGCCTGCGCGACGGGCACCCAGGCCGTCTTTGAGGCCGTCGAACTCATCCGGCGCGGCTGGGCCGATACGGTGATTACGGGCGCGACCGAGGCCGCCATCACGGACGTGTCGTTCGGCGGCTACTCTTCCATGCGCGGCATGAGCACGCGCAACGACGACCCGCACGCCGCCATCCGCCCCTTCGACCAGGACCGCGACGGCTTCCTGATGGGCGAGGGCGCGGCCATCTTCATCATCGAGTCCCTGGAACACGCGCAGGCGCGCGGCGCGAAGATTTACGCCGAGGTGATGGGCGGCGCGTCCACCAGCGACGCCTACCACATGGCCCAGCCCGACCCTGAAGGCAGGGGCGCGGTGCGCGCCATGCAGCTTGCGGCCAAGTATTCAGGCGTCTCGCTCGACCAGATTGACTACATCAACCCGCACGGCCCCGGCACGCCTATGGGCGATGCCGTCGAGGTCAAGGCGATGAAAGAGGCGTTCGGGGAGCACATCTACGATGTCCCAATCTCCAGCACCAAGAGCATGCTCGGTCACGCGATGGGCGCGGCGGGCGCGCTCGAAGCACTGGCAACATTCCGGGCGCTCGAAACGCAGACGATTCACCCCACGCTCAACTGCGACAACCCTGACCCCGAATTCGACCTCGATTTCGTCAGGGGCGAGGCGCGGCAGGCCGAAGTGAACTACGCGATGTCCTACAACGTTGGCCTCGGCGGGCAGAACGCCGCCCTCATCCTCCGCCGCTGGACCGAGAACGGCTAGGAGATACGGGATACGGGATGCAGGATACGGGATAACGACAAACGGCATAACGCACCAACAGTAGGCGCTTTAGGCGAAGGCGCAAGGACGCAAAGACGCAAGGGGATTTCTTGCAGAATGAAACGAACCTCTGTGGTCGTTCTCCGTGTTCTTTGTGCCTCTGTGGTGAAAATCCGTTATCCCACATCTCACATCTCATATCACGTATCCCGCATCTCGTATCTCGTATCTCGCATCCCGCATCTCGTTTTGATATGAAGAGCTACACCAACCTCAAGCGCGTGAAGCAGAAACAGCAGATTGGCATGTGGGCCAGCATCGCGGGCCTTCTGACGATGGCTCTCTCCCTCGTGGTCAGCTTCCAGGCCGAGTATGCCTCGTTCGCCTGGATTATGGCCTTCGTGGGGCTTGCCATCGCCGCCGTCGGCACCTACCACGTCAATCGCTGGATTCGCCCGCCCATGCCCGAACCCTTCATGGAAGAGACCTTTCGCCGCATGGACGGGCGGCACGTTCTCTTGAACCACTTCGGCGCGGTCCCGCACCTGCTCCTCACGCCCAAGGGCCTCATTGCCATCAAGGTCAAGCGTTACGAAGGCCCCGTCAACTACGACCCGCAGACCAACAAGTGGCGCGGCAAAACCTCGCTCGCCCGCCTCTACGGGCGCGGCCTCACCGCCGAATCTCTGGGCGACCCCGGCGAGGACCTGACGAAGGCCCGCAACGATGTGCTGGCCTGGCTCCAGCGCATCGTGCCGGAGATTGCCGACGAGGTGCCCATCGAGGCGGTCGCCTTCTTCATCAACCCGAAAATCGAGCTGAACGTGCCCGGAACGCCTATTCCCATCGCGCAGCAGCCATCGCTGAAGAAGGTGGTGCAGGGCTTCTTCGCTAAAGAGAAGCCGCTTTCCAGAGAGGTCTACACCCGCCTGCGTGCCGCGCTCGAAGCCGAGGTTCCCGGTGAGTTGGTCAAAGCAGCCTAACAGCCATCACTGCTTCCTCTGCGGCACCGAAAACCCCATCGGCCTGAACGTCGCCTTCTGGCAAAACGAGGAGCGCGTCCTGACCCGCGTCGTCCTGAGCGACGAGCACCAGAGCTACCCCGGCGTGGCGCACGGCGGCATCGTGACCGCTCTCCTCGACGAGACGATGGGACGCGCCATCATCGGCCTGCGCGACGCCTTCGCCTTCACCGCCAAATTGGAGATGAAGTTCCATCGCCCCACCCCTCTCCACACGCCCCTCGTCGTCACGGGCTGGATAGCGCGCGAGCGGCGGGGCTGGTTCCAGACCGAGGGAACGGTGGTCGTGGAGGAAAGCGGCGAGACCGTCGCCAGCGCGACAGGCACCTTCGTCTTCATGCCCGACGAGCAGACCGACGCCATGCGCGGCCAGCTTCCCTTTTTCGAGGTAGTGGAAGACGCGCCCACTCACCTCCCGCCTCACCCCATCTCATAGCCAAATCAGCCAATGACCGAACACTTGAGCCGTTTCCTTCGTTTTTCGTCCACCGTCCTTCGTCCTCCGTCGCCTGTAAGGAGCGCCCACTATGACCTTTGATGCGCCATCCATCGTCGCCGTCCTGATGCTCATCGTCTCGTTGCTCTCCCTGCGGGCCGGACGGCGGGGCCGCTCCTGGCGTTCGGGCTACGCCATCATCTTCCTCGCGGCGGCACACCTTGGCTTTCTGTATCAGTTGTTGGGCGCAACTCTGGGGCGCTACCAGAGCGAAGATTGGGCCGCCATCACCGCCGCCGCCATCGCGGGCATCGCGGCGGACGACGACGCCGACGCCGTGGGTCTCCTCCTCGTCGTGCTCGGCATCTTCCAGGTGCTCATCTTGGCCGGACTGCTGAACCTGCGCGCGGCTCCTTGACGCGCTTGCTCCCGAAAAGCTGCCTACTCTCGCACTTTATGGTAAGATAACCTTGAAAAACGTCTGACCCCTTCCTGATGCATTGCGCCCTTGACAGCATCAAATCCCTGGTACCTCCAATCATGACAGATTCATCCCCTCCTATTACCCCTGCTGAAATCGTCGCGCGGCTG
>DASVVH010000284.1:0-2494 GCA_036386615.1 Ardenticatenaceae bacterium | reverse complement strand
CAACTAAGGCTTACATTATCGCCCTTCAATGTAAGCTTTTGTAAGCCCTACTTGTCATAATCACCGTAACTGCGTCCCGTCACGCCTCCCCTATTGGCACGCCCCTCCGCGCCCGGAGCCATTTTTTCCCAAAACGACCGCTACATGATATGATTGTTCATCGTCGTTCCATCTCGCCTTTTCTCAGGAGTTGCCTGTGGACGTTGCTATCTACATTTCGCTGATTCTCATCTCCATCGCCGTCATCGCGGCGGTGCTGCTTCAGGGCAAGAAGAGTGGTGTTGGCGGCAGCGCCTTCGGTGTGGATTCCGTCTACACCAGCCGCCGGGGCGTCGAAAAGACCCTCTACAACCTCACCGTCGGGCTGATGATAGTCTTCATCATCCTGGACCTGATTGCGGTGCTCTTCGCCCGTTAACCTGTCGGCTATCTCCCGAATCGTCGGGCTGGCGCGCGCCCCCACAGGCGCGCGTTTTGTTTGCCGGATAGCCGGACATCGCTATCGTCTGCGCCTATGATTCGATACATGCGCTGGCAGGTTCTCTTCGCCTTCGTGGGCATCGCCCTCATGCTGGCGATGCTGAACGACCTGTCGCAAGAGCTTCAAACCCTCGTCCTGCCGGAGGCGGGCGGTGCCTACGTCGAGGGCATCCCCGCGCGCCCCGGCAACCTGAACCCTTTCTTCCTCCAGACCCGCGCCGACCAGGACGTGGCGGGCCTCCTCTTCAATCGCCTCACCCGCGCCTCGGAGACGGGCCAGATTCTCCCGGAGCTTGCCCGCGAGTGGGAAGTCTCCGAGGACAGCAGGCAGTACACCTTCCACCTGCGGAGCAACGTGCTCTGGCACGATGGCGAGCCGCTCACCGCCGAGGACGTGGCCTACACCATCGGCGTCATCAAAGACCCCGCCTTTCGCGGCGACCCCGCCCTCATCGAATTGTGGAGCGACGTAGAGGTAGAGGTGATAGACGCCCTGACTATCCGTGCCACGCTCCCCTCCTCCCTGGTGCCCTTCGCTCCCTTTCTCAGTTCGACGGCCACCTTTGACATCCTCCCGGCCCACATTCTGGCCGAGACGCCGGTGGCGGCGCTGGCCGATGCCCGTTTCAGCCGCCAGCCAGTAGGCACAGGCCCCTGGCGGCTCGCGCAGATTGAAGCCGACCAGTTCATCTTCGAGCCGAACCCCCTCTACTTCGCCTACCGGGAGCCGATGCTCGACCGCCTCATTCTGCGCTTCTACGACGGCTACGCCTCCACCTTGCAGGCGTACCAGCGCGGCGAGGTTATGGGTATCGCTCAGGTTCGCCCCGAAGACGCGGAGCGCGTTCTGGCAGACCCGTCGCTCAACCTCTACCCCACCACCATTCCGGGCTACACCGCCCTCTTCTTCAACCTGCAAGACCCCCTCTTCCAGGAACAGCCCCTGCGCGAGGCGCTGATGCTGGGCCTGAACCGCCAGGGCTTGATTGACGAGGTGCTGGAGGGGCAGGGCATCGTCGCCGATGGCTTCCTCATGCCGACGCACTGGGCCTACGACCCGAACCTCCCGCGCTATCCTTTTCAGCCCGACGAAGCGCGTGCCCTGCTCAACGAGGCAGGTTGGCGCGACAGCAACGGCGACGGCGTGCGCGATAAAGATGACGAGCCGCTACAATTCACCATCACCACCGACCGCGCCAACCCCACCCTCGTCGCCCTTGCGGAGGCCATCGCGACCCAGTGGAACCTGCTCGGCATCCGCGTCGAGCCGCAGTTTGTGGACCTCAGCCGCCGCCAGCGCCCGGAGAACTTCGATCTGCTCCTCCTGGCTACCGCTCCCGGCGGCCTGCCCGCCGACCCCGACTTCTATCCGCTCTGGCACTCCTCCCAAGTGGACGGCGGGCAGAACCTCACGGGCTTTGCCGACGAGGCCGCCGACCAACTCCTCGTCGAGGGGCGTCGCAACCTCGACCCGGAGGTGCGGCGGCAATACTACAATGCCTTCCAGGAGATGCTGGCCGAGCAGCTACCCGCCTTGCCTCTCTATCACCCAGTCTACAATTACGCTGTCGGCAACCTCGTACAGCAGGTGCAGGTTGGGCCGTTCACCCGCGCCTCTGACCGCTTCCGCACCCTTCCCGACTGGTACATTCACACCAGCCGCGTCGTAGTCGAGCAGGACGACCCGACCCCTACCCCCGCGCCAATACGTTGACAGCCAGAGGAAAGCCGCTATACTTTCTCCCAGCCAGCCGATGTGGCGGAATCGGTAGACGCGCTACGTTCAGGGCGTAGTTCTCGTAAGGGAGTGGGGGTTCAAATCCCTCCATCGGCACTAAAACGAGGCGCAGGACAACTTCCTGCGCCTCGTTTCTTTTCCGCCGCTTGCTACTTCCCCGCTACCACCTCTCCCACCCTCTCCTCCAACCCGAACTCAACTCCTATAGGTCTGAAGTCCTGATAGGTACCGGAGTTTTGGGAAGGACTGCCATCTCATGGAAATCTGCCCCCTCTA
>DASVVH010000283.1:0-4731 GCA_036386615.1 Ardenticatenaceae bacterium | reverse complement strand
TGCTGTAGCCACTGCCCGTACCATAAATCCAGGTGGCGGTGCGCCCGCCATAAATCGAGCCGCCGGGATTGCGGAAGCCGCCGCTCCATGCGGTATCGTCCAAGGTTATCCGCAGGTTCTGGGTAGTGGGCGCGGTGGTGTTGGTTGGTTGCGGCGGCTGGGTCGCGGTTGCGGGGGCAGTTGTCGCTGTAGCTGGCGGCAGCGTCGCCGTTGCGGGAACAGATGTCGCGGTAGCGGGTTGCGTCGCGGTAGGCGGTGGAGTATTGGTGGCGGCGCGTGTGACCGTAGGCAGTGGCGGCGGCGTGTTGGTGGGAGCGAGGGTCGCCGTTGCGCGCCGGGTGACGGTTGCAATTGCCTGCTGAGTTGTGGTCGCCTGCTGGGTCACAGTCGCCTGTTGAGTCGCGGTTGCCTGTTGGGTCGCGGTTGCCTCTTCTGTCGGCTCCTCTGTGGCGGTGGGGGAGATTCGCCCCGTGTCCGCCGCCTCGCGCGTCGCCGCTTCGATGTCGGGTGTCTCGGTTGGTTCAGGGGTGGGCGTGGGCGGCTCCGCCTCACCTACTGCGCCGCCTGCCGCCGGGTCGGTATCGTCCTCCTCCTGGGCGAGGGGTGGTGTCGCGGTGGCGTCGGGCGGGAGAACGGGCGTCGCCAGCGGGTCCAGCGTGGCGACAGGCGTGGGGAAAATCCAAGCAGTGACGGCGGGCACGATGGCGAGCGCCAGCATGGTGGGAATGGCGATGAGCAACAGCAGCGCCAGAATGGGCCAGATTAGCTCGCGCGCGCTGCGCCGTTCACGCTCGCGTGGCGGGGGCGCAACGGGAGGAGGCGCGGCGCGCTCATGCACTCTGGTCGGTAGCGGCGCGGCGGGTTCGATTCTCGTTTCCGCCGCCTGTGCTTGGCTGGCAGCGTAGGCGGCTGCCCCTGCCGCTACTATGGGTTGCGAGGCGGTGTCGGCGGGGGTGTGCGGGCGCGCGGCTCCGGTGTTCACTGGCGCGGGAGCAGTCACTTCCGGTGCAACGGGCGGCGGGACGACGGGGATGGCTGCTGTCCGTTGGGTGCTCGTCTCGGCGTAGCCACGCAGCGCCCGCGCAAAGGCACTGGCAGAGGCGAAGCGTTCCGCCGGGCTTGGCGCGAGGGCGGTCATTACGATGTCGCCGAGGCTGGCGGGGACCGCCGGGTTCCACTGCTGGGGCGGCGGGGGTCCGGCATTGTTGCGCTGCCAGTCCTGCTCGACGAGGGTGTTGCCGCCGAGTGGCCGACGCCCGGTCAGCATCTCGTAGAGCAGGACGCCGAGCGAGTAGACATCGGCACGCGCGTCGGCGGGCTGCCCGTTGAGGTATTCAGGGGCCATGTAGGCGGGGGAGCGCTGGCGCTGCCCGCTCCCTATGAACTCGCTGAGTGCCTGCCCGATGCCGAGGTCGGCGAGTTTGGGCGTGCCGTCCTCGCTGAAGAGGACGTTCTCCGGCTTCACGTCGAGGTGAAGCATCTGGTGGAGATGGGCGGCTTCCAGCGCATCGGTGAGGGCAAGGGAGATGCGTAGGGCGTCGTCCACAGGCAGCGGCCCGCGCATGAGGTGCTGGCGCAGGTTGGATTGCAGCCACTCCATGACGATGTAGGGCTGCCCGTCGGCGATGCCCGCGTCGTGGACTTTGACGAGATGAGGGTGGTTGAGGCTGGCGAAGCTCCCGGCCTGGCGCAGGAAGATCTCACGCCCGGCCTCGGTGAGGGGCGCGCTGAGTTGGATAAGTTTGATGGCGACGGGCCGTTCCAGGCGGGTGTCGTGTGCCTGATAGACGGAAACCGGGCCGCGCTGACTAACCGCCGCGTCAAGGCGGTAGCGCTCGTTGAGTAGTGGTCCGTTCATGTATGCGTAGCTGCCCTTCCGGGGTGCTTGTTTTCTCTCTAGCTCTGCAAGAAACAGGCCCAGACTAGAAGCGCTAAAAGGCGACGACCGACGAGGGACGAGGGACGACCGACGACGGACGACCGCTAACGGCTATGGTTCAGAAGGTTGGCGTACAAGGTTCATGCAGGTGAGCAAGCGTGGGAGCAGCGCGCCAACACTCTTAGATAGGGATGTTGCTGGGTGGATCCTTCACTTCGTTCAGGATGACAAGTAAGTAGCTAGACCTTACTTGATGGACCAATGCGTGTTAACCTCGTGGAACAGTACAGGTAGACGGTGGATGGTGGGAGCGGGGGGGACGTTCGGGGGAGGAGCGGTCTTGTCTTTGATGGACTCGATAGTATCATCTTCTTACACGAGCCAGGAAGCAGGATGCAGGTATGCCAGAACCTGAATTGGACGAAGACGACCTCGACAGCCAGTACCGCCGACCTTCGGGGGCGCTCGGACGGCGAATCGGTGAGGAGATGGCCCGCGACCACATCCCCGAAAATCTATGGACGGTGGCGCGGCTCAGGCCGCAAGCAACTGACCGCATTCTTGAAATCGGTTTCGGGCCGGGCATCGCAGTCGAAGCGCTCCTTGAACGGGTGACGGCGGGGTGGGTCGCAGGCGTGGATTTTTCAGAGTTGATGGTGAGCGGGGCGCGGAGGCGGAATGGCGCGGCGGTAGAGGCGGGGCGCGCCGACCTGCGCTACGGTGACGCGGCAGAATTGCCCTTTGAGGATGGCTCTTTCGACAAGGCGTTCAGTGTCCACAGCATTTATTTCTGGCCCAGGCCGCTCGATGTGCTAAGGGAGGTGTGGCGCGTGCTCAGGCGGGGAGGGCTGCTGGTGATTACGATGCTGCCGAAGGATAGGTGGCCCCCGAATGCTCCGGGGTCAGCGCTGGCTTATGGAACGGCAGAATGCACGCCTTACTTTAGCGGTGAACTTGAGCGGATGATGCGGGAGGCAGGGTTCCGCGAGACGCGCGTGGAAGCCGACGATGACGAGGCAAACCGCTCCAATGTTTCGGTGCTCGGCGTAAAATAGGCGAAGGATTCGACGGAAGGGCAGATGGCCCAGCTTTGGCCCCGGCGGAACAGTTCTGGCAAATGACGAGCTAGTTTTCACGGAGAAGCATGACTGAGGCAGCAGAGCACGAAGGTTACATGCGGCGGTGTATCGCCCTGGCGCGGGAGGCGAAGGCGCGCGGCGATGTGCCCGTCGGGTCACTTGTGGCGCGGGATGGCGTGGTGATTGCCGAGGCGAGCGAGCGGCTGCCGACGGGAGGGGACATCGTGGGCCACGCGGAGGTTCTGGCGGTGCGGGAGGCGTGCTTCGCGCTGGGAACGCTGGACCTGAGAGATTGCACGCTCTACACGACGGCGGAACCATGCTTCATGTGCGCCTACGCGATTCGGGAGGCTGGCGTGAGGCTGGTGGTCTTTGGGACGGCTACGGCGGGAGTGGGCGGCGTCACATCGAGCCACCCTATTTTGACGGACCCGAACATCACGAACTGGCGCGAGCCGCCGGAGGTGATGCAGGGCGTCCTGCTGGAAGAGTGTTTGGCGCTGCGACGTTAGAGCAAACTCAGCGGCCCGAAGAGCGCGGGGTAAATAACAGGCGCAGCACGGCTATGACTACAACACCTATCGCTATGGAACCTACGTCACTGAAATGCAAGACGCGACGGCATACGAGCGCAACTACAAGACCTATAGTGATTCGTAGCACCATGAATATCAGACTGTTTCTTGTCACGTCATCCTCCTATCAATTCTCCTCGCTTACTCCATAGCCTTAGTCTCTATCCGTAAAAACGCTCGGAGCGCATGCAATCGCCTGTAGGGTGCAACATCCTGGGTGGATTCCCTTAAGGTCGCTTCGCAGATTCGCTACGCTCAGAATGACAAGGGGAGGTGGCTTGCTTGCTGTCGCCTCTAACACCTGCGTGACAGAGCCACTAGATTATTTTACGGATAGACATTTAGGGATATACCGATACGATTTCGGAGCATAGTAGAGGCTGAAGCAGGAGCGTTTGGCATGTGCCTCCGTACCACGTTGCTTGATATGCAATTGCCCCACCGCAAGGTGCTGAAAAAGTCGCTTGACAGGGGCGAGAAGTGGCTTTAGACTAGATTTACCAGCACGTTCCTCCGCTGCCTTGTTACACCCTTCTATTACCCTACCACAAACTGCTCCTGTTTTCACAGTTCCTCGTGATAGCAGAAGCGTACTCCATCGCCGTCAACTCTCGAATATAACTCGGCCAGAGAAGTAGACGTCTCATCAACCATTCAGATGGAGGAAACAAGGTGAACGTTCCCCGACGAAGAGCGGCGATCATCGCCCTCGCCCTGCTGCTGTTAGCCCTTCTCCCGCTTACGACCTCTGCCAGCGCCGTATCCACCGTTTCACCCTCGGCTCCTACGGTTGTAGAGGGAAGCTCCCGGCCTGAGTTGCAGGCTGGTGGGCCACTCGACATCGCTCTGGAGCACCTGCGCGCCAGCGCTTCGCGGTTCGGCCTGCGCGAGAGCGACCTCGCCGATTACCGCGTCACTGACAACTACCGCAGCAGGCGAAGCGGCACGACACACGTCTACCTCGTGCAGCGCCACAGCGGGATAGATGTCTGGGAGGCGACGGCAAACGTCAACGTGGCGCGCGATGGCAGCGTGCTCAACAGCCACGTTGATTTCGTCCCTAACGTCGCGCGCTCCGCCAACGTGACCGAGCCAGCGATTACCCCGGAGGTTGCCGTTCAAGCCGCCGCGAGCACGCTAGGACTCTCTATCCGCGAGCCTCTGACCGAAAAGCGAGCCCCTACCGGGAGTGACCGCA
>DASVVH010000282.1:0-6359 GCA_036386615.1 Ardenticatenaceae bacterium | reverse complement strand
CGGCTTCCGAGCAACCTCCAATCCCTCTTCCCAGAGTCGAATTTCTGGGGAAAATGATCCTGGCAAAGTCCTCGCAACAGAGAAGAGAGGAGCCGTAGAAACGCAGGCAGTTTCCGATCCGTCGGATGCGCGGCTATGAGCCTCTAGCAGCAACTTTTGTGGAGCATCCTGTAGGGCAGTCGCGCCCCACCTGCGCGGGTTCTACCGTTGAGCCTGGGGGTTATCTACTTTCGGAGCAGCCGCATCTCTCAGAATGTTAAGGAACACCCAGGGTTGCGTGATTATCTGTACGCCTCGGTACACCTCTCCCAATGGGCCGTAGTGCCTGCGGTTGTAAGTCACCAGATAGTCGGCTCCACCTGTAACAGCGCAGGCAACTATGTGGTCGTCGTCAGGGTCGCTCGTGGCTGGTTCCACCGCCTCTTCCGGTATCTCAATCCACTCGGCAGTTGCTCGCAGGAGGGCCAATCGTTCTATGATTCGCTCTTCGTCAAATCTCAACTCTATCAGCTTCCGCGCGATTTCGTCGTGCAGAAACTCCGACGCCAGCAGCGTGTATTCGCCACTTCCCAACGCTCAAGGATTTCGAATGCCAGCCCTGCGGGGTTGGGGCTTCTGTGTGCCGATACAAAGATGTTTGTATCAATGACTGCCCGTATCGCCCTCTTCGTCGTCACACCAATCTTCCTCTAATGCCACGCCGTTGGCAATGGCCTCCTCAATCATCGCCAGACGCAGTTCGCGGGAGCGCTCCAGAAGTTCGTCGCGCGGCACATCTTGCAGCAGGGCCGCGCGGCGCTTGGTTTCCTCGCGCAACTCCTCTATGGATAGAAGCTTCTGTTCTTCGTTCGCCCTCATAACACATCCTCCTCCCCTTGTGCCCACCCTTGTTCCGATTATTACCGGAACAACTATAATATTCTATGCGCGTTATCAAGCTGTAGCAATCCGCTGTTACTCCTACTCGGCTCCAATGCCACTCGCGGTCATCGGTACAAAATCCCTTGCGAATCCTTCACCTCATCCAACGTTTCTGGCCCGCGCGTGGCGGCGCGGAGAGCCACCTTGGCACCATCTCCCGCCATCTTACCAACATGGGCCACGAGGTCACGGTTGCCACGACGGACGCGCTGGACTTTGAACTCTTCTGGGAGCCGCGCCGCCGACGCGTCCCTGAGCACCGGAGCGAGGAGAGCGGCCTCACCATCCGCCGCTTCCGCGTGCGCCACCTGCCCGCCTCCACGCTCGCCTACCCGGCTGTGCGGCGGCTGCTCTGGCTGCTCTCGGCGGCCCGTCCCATCCCCGAAGCCGCGATGCATCCCCTCGCGCGCCTGACCCCCTGGACGCCCGACCTGTGGCAGTGGCTCGAAACCACCGACGAGCCGTTTGACCTCGTGGCCGGAATGACCATCTGCTTCGAGCCGATTCTGGAGGCCGGGCTGCGTTTCGCGCAGCGCCGCGACATTCCTTTCGTCATCTACCCGCTCGTCCACCTCGGCGCGGGAGCCGAGCCGGGGGACGACCCCTTGAG
Source organism: Ardenticatenaceae bacterium (assembly GCA_036386615.1). Lineage (GTDB taxonomy): Bacteria > Chloroflexota > Anaerolineae > Ardenticatenales > Ardenticatenaceae > DASVVH01. Next base: position 4,828 of record DASVVH010000282.1, on the reverse strand, counting down.
CCGCTTCTACACCATGCGCCATCAGAACGCCCTCGTTCGCGCCAGCAGTGCCATTGTCGCGCAGACCCCCGCCGAGAAGAGCTACTACGCTGCTCGCGGCGTCCCGGAAGAGCGCATCCACGTTGTAGGGCCGGGCGTGGACGCCGAAGCGGTCCTGGGAGGCGACGGACCACGCTTCCGCGAACGACACGTCATTAGCGGGCCAATCGTCCTCTCCCTCTCCTCCACCTCTTACGACAAGGGCACCGTGCATACTGTTGAGGCCGTGCGCGCCCTCTGGCGTGCGGGGCGGCAGGTCGAACTCGTCCTCGCGGGCGCGGTGCTGGAGCCATTTCGCCGCTACCTCGGCACCCTCCCCGCCGAGGAGCGCCAGCGAATCCACCTGCTCGGCACCATCGAGGAGCAGGAGAAGCGCGACCTGCTGGCAGCCTGCGATATGCTGGTCATGCCCTCCCGTACCGACTCCTTCGGCATCGTCTATCTCGAAGCGTGGCTCTACCGCAAGCCCGTCGTCGGGGCCAGAACGTGGGGCGTCATGGACGTAATCGAGGACGGGCAGGATGGCCTTCTAGTCCCCTTCGCCGACGTAGAGGCCCTGTCAGGTGCCATCGCTCACCTGCTCGATAACCCTGACGAGGCGGCGGCGATGGGCGCGCGGGGCGAGGCGAAGGTCTACCAGCACCATCTCTGGTCCGCCAAGCTCGCCCGCATCGAGCAGCTATATACCGAACTGGTTCAAGAGCACGCCAGGGCACATCCGTAGATGCGTATTCTTCACGTCGTCCATCAATACCCGCCCGACTATATTGGGGGCGTGGAACTCCACACCCAGGCACTCGCGCGCGTGCTGGCGGAGCGCGGCCACCAGGTCTCCGTTTTCTACCGCCGCAGCGCCGAGGGGGCCGGGCTGGAACGGCGGCAGGAAGGCGATGTGACCGTCTGGGCGGCGTGGTCGGGCCTCGTCAAACCCACCGGGCGCTTCCTGGCGAGCTTTCGGGACGAGCCGATTCTTGACGCCTTTCGCCACGTGCTGGAAGAGGCCGCGCCCGGCCTCGTACACATCCAGCACCTCATGGGCCTGCCTCTCGCCCTCGTGGACCTTCTGCGTCAGAAGAACGTCCCTTTCGTCCTGACCCTTCACGATTACTGGTGGCTCTGCGCCAACGCCCAACTGCTCACCAACGACAGCGAAGAACTCTGCGAGGGGCCGGAACTGTGGATAAACTGCGGGCGCTGCGCCCTCGCCCGCGCGGGCCGTGACAACGTTCTGTGGCTCGCCCCCACGATTGCTCCCATTTTTGCCTACCGCAACTCGCGCCTCCACCGCATAGCCGAGCTAGCCGCGCACGTCATCGTTCCCACCACCTTCACCAGAGAAACCTACCAACCCCTGAACCTGCCCTCCCACAAACTCACCGTCATCCCGCACGGCATCGCCGTTCCCTCAGTCACCACCTTCAATTTGGAGGGTGACGCCTCCGCGCCCGCCGTTAGCGGTCGTCGGTCGTCGGTCGTCGGTCGTCCACCATTCCGAATAGCCTACGTCGGCGGCCTCGCCCGCCAGAAGGGTGTCCACGTTCTCATTGAGGCCGTCAACCATCTCCCGCGTGAGGGCGTCTCCCTGACCCTCTACGGCGACGAAGCCGCCTTCCCTGAATATGTGGCTGAACTCAAGGCTCTGGTGTCTCACCCCCGCATCCACTTCGCCGGGCGCATCCCCAACGAGCAGCTATTGCAGGCGTTGACAGATGTCGACGTGCTCGTCGTCCCCTCCATCTGGTACGAGACGGCGGCTCTCGTCATTCAAGAGGCGTTCGCGGCGGGCGTTCCCGTCATCGCCTCCAACCTGGGTGCCCTCCGCGAGCGCGTGCGGCACGGCGAGGATGGCCTGCTCGTCCCCCCCGGCGACCCCGCCGCCCTGCGGAAAGCCCTGCTTGAACTCCTCCAAGACCCCACCCTCCGCGCCCGTCTACGAAACGGCATTCGCCCCTTCCGCACCATCGAGCAACAGGTGGACGATATAGAGGTCATCTACCATCAAGTGTTACAGGAACCCTCCTCCGTCCCCGCCGCACCCCCACTTCCTTGAAATAAACAAACCTGCGCCTCCGGCTAACCCTCCAACGCCCCTCCCAACATTACAATTTATTCATAATTGGACCAATTCCTCAGGATTTTGGCACTTGAGGTCTTTTATTATGTAGAGGCTTACGTTTTTCCAGGTGCCCACCTTTAACAACCCTTGTCTTCAAACTCAGGAGGAAAAATGCCGTTCTCGCCTAAAGCGCCTACCGTTGGTTGTGGCCGTTCTCTGTGTTCTTTGTGCCTCTGTGGTGAAAGTCCGTTTTCCGTTGCCGCAGTGATGTCGGCAAATGTAGGGATAGATGCCGGAAGCTGCGCGGAACCGCTCCGGCCCCTGCTTAATCCGAGCACTGAAAAAGTTTCAATGTGGGGGAATGTAGGGGTTTGCCTTTCCCACTCCATGACACGACAAAAACAATGTCAATAAATGTACATGTTTTCTGGCGCGACGGCCCACTTTTACTCTGAACACCGCCCGCCACAGCCCGCCTCACCCTGCTCGCCACACCGCGAATGGTGCTCAAAACCGCCCAAAAACCCTCCACCCACGCTCGAACTCGTCCATCAAATGCACGCATGTCATCATCTTTCCGAGGCTGTTACCGTCCGCCGTCCACCGTCTACCGTCTCCTTGGAGACTTCACCCGCTTTCAGTACACTACGTCCAACAGCACCAACCCAGCGACTCCTAATAGGCAGCTTGCATCCAACCGAAGTGAACCTCACATGCGCTCAACTGATGTGCTCATCGTCGGCGGCGGCATCGTCGGCCTTGCCACCGCCTACAACTTCCTTCAACAATACCCGGATAAGACCGTCACCATCCTCGAAAAAGAAGATACCCTGGCCCTGCACCAGACCGGCCACAACTCAGGCGTCCTCCATTCTGGTGTCTACTACAAGCCGGGCACGCTCAAGGCCCAACTCTGCCGCTCCGGCAAGCAGGCGATGGAAGCCTTCTGCGCCCGCGAGGGCATCCCCTACGAGATTTGCGGCAAGGTCATCGTCGCTCTCGACGAAGAGGAGCAGGCCCGGCTCCAAGCCATCTACAGCCGGGGTCAGGCAAACGGTGTCCAGTGCGAGCTAATAGACCGGACGCGCCTGCGAGAGCTTGAGCCACACGCCGAGGGCGTCCAGGCGCTCCACATCCCGGAAACGGGCATCGTGGACTACAAGCAGGTCTGCCAGCGCCTCGCCGCGCTGATACGAGAACAGGGCAGCCAGATTATCACGGGCGCGAAGGTGACGAGCATCGAAGAGAGGAACGGCGAGGTTGCCGTCCAGAGCACCAAAGGCGACTTCTCGGCGCACTACCTCATCAACTGCGCGGGCCTGCACTCGGACCGCGTGACCACCCTCTCCGCCGAGCACTCCCCGGCGAAGATTGTTCCGTTCCGGGGGGAGTATTACAAGTTCACTGCCGAGGCCGAACACCTCTGCAAGAACCTCATCTACCCCGTGCCCGACCCGAAGTTCCCTTTTCTGGGGGTCCACTTCACCCGCATGATTGAGGGCGGCGTGGAGTGCGGGCCGAACGCCGTCTTTGCCTTTGCCCGCGAGGGCTACCGCAAGACCGACGTGAACCTGCGCGACCTCGCGGAGACACTGACCTATCCCGGCTTCCTGCGGCTCGCCGCTAGACACTGGCGCATGGGCATGGACGAGATGTGGCGCTCCATCAGCAAGGCTGCCTTCGTGAGCGCGCTCCAACGGCTCATCCCCGACATTCGTGCCGAGCACCTGATACCCGCTCCGGCGGGCGTGCGGGCGCAGGCCGTCGCCAGGGACGGAATGCCGCTCGACGACTTCGCCTTTGAAGAGAGCCGCCGCATTGTCAACGTCGTGAATGCTCCCTCCCCCGGAGCCACCGCCAGCCTCAGCATCGGCAACGCCATCGTCGGCAAGCTCGCTCAACACTTCTAAACCATGACGGAACGAACGCTTGCAACAGCACCCAACGTAGCGGTCAATCGCCTGACGCTTCTCAGGGTATTGTTCTCAGCCCACGACGGCTCCGGGAATTCCGCCGCTCTGGAGCGTGTCACAGTAGACGATGTACGCTGGCTGGTGAACCAGGGTCTTGCCTCCTACGTCTATCTGAAACTGCGAGATACATCTCTTGGAGCACGGCTACCTGCGGAAGCACAGGCAGCCCTTCGCATGGCTTACTCCGCCGATGCGCTTCGCGAAGCGCTTCAGCATCAGGAGGCGGCGGCAACCGTGCTCTCGGCCCTGCGCGAAGCAGGTGTCGAGACCGTCTTGATGAAGGGTATGGCCCTCGCCAGCACGGTCTACCCGAATGCGCGCAGCCGCCCGAAAGGCGACCTGGACCTGTGGATTCAACCAGAGCAGCGGCTGGAGGCCATCGCCGCGCTGGAGAGTGTGGGATACCGGAGGAGGGACAAGGAGACGCGCCCGGTGGCGTGGCGGCTCCTCTATGGAGGTGAGCAACAGATGGTGAGCGACCGCCCCGGTAGCGGGCTGGTCGAGCTACAATGGCCCGCGATTCGTCATGAATGGCTGCGCCAAACCGCAAGGGTGGAGCACGGCGACATCTGGCGGCGACGTCGGCCCATCGTCGTTGAGGGCCAGCCCACGCACGTCATGGCATTGGAAGACATGCTCATCCACGTCTGTGTCCATCATGCCATCAATCACTCCTTTGGTCAGCCCTGGCTGCGTGCCTTCCTGGACGTTCACCTGATGGCACAGAAAGAGATAGATTGGGAAGCATTCGTGGAACGGG
>DASVVH010000281.1:0-2381 GCA_036386615.1 Ardenticatenaceae bacterium | reverse complement strand
TTTCTCACCTTTCAGGCGCTGCCACAGGGCAGAATTTTAACATAGCTGCTGCTGATTGTCAATCCGTTTCTGGCACACACAGGACCAGAGTGCTAATGGCTAGTGAACCCGTTCGCGCCCGTCGGTGGGTGGCTCCGCGAGGCGCGGCGGCGCGAGGTAGCGGTGGCGGTTCTGGATGACCACGAGGTCGGCCAGGATGCCGAGGAGGGCGACCAGCACGGAGACGACGATAATCATCACGTCGCTCTCGCGGATGTCGCGCAGAACGAAGTTGTCGTAGAGCAGTTTGATGAAGCCGAAGAGAAAAAAGAGAATGCTGGCGGGCAGGAAGACCTTGAGCGGGTTGAAGTAGGTCAGGGCGCGGAAGACGAGCGAGAGATAGTTATAGGTGTCCCGCACCGGATGGAAGGTGCTCTTGCCGATGCGCGGGTAGTAATCTATGGGAACGTAGGCGACGCGATAGCCGTTGGAGAGCATCGCCAGGGTGATGGTGCTGACCCAGGAGTGGGTGTTGGGCAGGATGCCGATGAAGCGGAGCGTCACGTCCGTGCGGAAGGCGCGCAGCCCGCTATTCAGGTCGGGGATGGTCGTGCCCGTCATGAAGGAGGCGAGGCGGCGAATGAACTCTTTGGCGGGGGTGCGAAGCCAGCGCAGCGTCCCCTTCTCGGCGCGGCGGGCACCCACCGCCATATCGTAGCCCCCACGCACCTTCTCGATGAGCAGGGGCATGTCCTGATTGGGATAGGTGCCGTCCGCGTCGGTCATAATGACAATCTCGCCGCGCGCGTAGCGGACGCCCGTGCTGCGCGCCCCGCCCGTACCCTTGTTTTCGGCGTGGCGCAGCACCACCGCGCCCAGCGACTCGGCAATCTCGGCGGTGCGGTCCCGCGAGCCGTCGTCCACAACAATCAGTTCCCAGTCGTAACCCGCCGCGTCGAGAGTCGTGCGGATGAGGTTTATATCTGTCGCAATCGCCAACTCTTCGTTGTAGGCGGGAATGACGACGGAGACTAGAGGGTTTGGGTGGTTCATAGCCGTGCAGCCACTCCTACACTTCTTCCCCGAAGCGGGGGCTGACACGGCGGAAGAACCACCAGCCGACGAGGAAGATGAGGATGGCGGTCATCCCCGTTCGCAACAGGTAATTGATGTCGGGCGAGGACGGCCCGAAATAGATGGGCTGGTTGTTCGCGTCGTAGACGATAACGCCGTAGAGGACGGTGCGGAAGGCGTCAATGATGCTCGCCATTGGGTTGAGCCAGCGCATGAGGCGGGCGACGGGAATGGTGACGCCGAGGACCGTCGCCTCCCGGAAGACGCGCTCCATCGGGTAGAAGAGGGGCGTCAGGAAGAAGCCCGCCAACAGCGCCACGTCCAGCACCATGATGATGTCACGGAAGAAAACGGCCATAGTGCTGAACAGCAGGCCCAAGCCGAGCACGAGAATCAACTGAATCAGGATGATGACGGGCAGCCACAGCAGGTGCGGCGTGACCTCGATGGGTGTCAGCGCCAGCAGCACCCCTAGCGGGATGAGGCTGATGAGGAAGTTGACGAAGTTGCTGAAGACTGTGGAGAAGGGCAGAACCTCGCGGGGGAAGTAGACCTTCTTGATGAGGTGCCCGTTGTTGATAATCTGCGAGGCGGTGCCCATCACGGAGCCTGAGAAGAGGTTCCAGGGCAGGAGGCCCGCCAGCATGAAGACGGCGAAGTGCGGGATGCCCTCGTTCGGCTGCATGACTGTAAAGACGAAGGTAAAGACCAGCATCATCAGCAGTGGGTTGAGGAGCGACCAGAGGATACCCAGGACGCTGTGCTTGTAGCGCACCTTCAGGTCGCGCACGACCAGATTGCGAATGAGGCTGCGGTAGTTCCACAACTCGCGCAGTTGGTCGGGCATACTCTTGCGCCCGGCGAAGGTCTTTTGAACCGGCACTTGTCGTTGCGGTTGCGTAAGGGTCGTCATAGGGTCAGGCTTGTCTGCTTTCTTGCTATCCTATGGTTCGCCGCGTCAGAGGGCGGGCAAAAAGAAACAGGCGCTTTGCCTGTCGGTCCCTCGGTTCAGGATGGAGGTAGTATGCCACAGATTTTGATTTTTGCTGAACGGGACGAATGGGGGACTGAGAAGAGGGGAAGCCCCAAGGCTGGATCGCCTTGGGGCTCCCGTTGTCGAGGTCGTCACGAGGGGCTAGCGATTGGACGAGGGCACGCCCTCAGGAACTCTGGTCTCCGGCGCGCTCGTGTCGGCGGGTACCTGGGGCACCATCGTCTCCGGCTGCGCGGGCGCGGCATCCGGCACGGGCGGCTCGGCTGGCCCAGACGTGGGAGCAGGAGCCTCGCCCAGTTGCGCTTCCCGCGCCTCGTGCTGTGCAGCCGTCACG
>DASVVH010000280.1:0-4230 GCA_036386615.1 Ardenticatenaceae bacterium | reverse complement strand
AACAACTTCTGGATGATGGCTTCTGCCGCTGCTCCTGGCGCGGTACGTTGGCGACGCCGAACCGTATGGTAAAACGCTCTACCGCCGCAAGTCTGAAGTGTGAGAGGAGAACGTGATGACCCAACTCCTTGAGAGAGCATGGGCTGAAGTCTCCAAACTGCCGCCGGAAGAACAGGACGCCATCGCTGCCATCATTCTGGAAGAATTGGAGGACGAGCAGCGATGGGACAAGACATTTGCTGCCTCACAGGACAAGCTGTCTCAACTCGCGGGGAAAGTACGAGAGGATATTCGTGCGGGGCGGGTAAGGAAGATGGGATTTGATGAACTGTGAACTCGTACCTCACAGACGACTTCCTGGACCATTTCGCACAACTGCCGGAAAACGTGAAAAGGCTGGCCCGCAAGAACTATCGCCTTTGGAAGCAGGACCATAGCCATCCAAGCTTGCACTTCAAGCCAGTACATAGAGGAGAAGGTATCTACTCGGTGCGAATCGGACGTGACTGGCGGGCATTGGGTCTGTGTGAGGACGATAATATCTACTGGTTTTGGATAGGTTCGCACGCTGACTACGATAAGCTGCTAGCACAACTCTGAGCGTGGGACTAGTTACAATCCATTGAACCGCCAGGCCCTCTCCTCTCTCTTTCTGCTTCTCTTCTTCCTCGCCTTGCTGCTGAGGCCGCTTCCCGGCAGAGCGCAGGAAGAGACTCTGATAACTGGCGTCTCGCCCGCGCCCATCGCCGGAGCGGATAGCGTCACCTTCGTCTCGCAGTCCGTAGACGCCACCCTCCGCCGCACCGGGGATGGCACCTACGTCGTCAACGCTGCGGGCGCTGTCCGCCTCAACAACACCGACCGCTTCAACGACGCTACCGTGACCCTCGGCTGGCCCGGCTGGCCCGGCGGCAACCTCGAATTTGCCGCCAACCAACTGTCCGGCTTCGCTCCCCGGCAGGGTGACGCACTGCTAGGCGCGCGAACCGAATCCCGGCCTATCACATGGCGCGGCGAGCAGCGCGAGGTGCTCTGGCTCGTCACAGACGTGTCCATACCGCGCGATACCCGCGAACGCATCCTCTTCGACTGGACGCAGCCCCTCGGCGAAGGGCCGCTCCTCACCTACACCTTCGGCTTGCTGCCCGCCGGTGCGTGGACCGGCCCCGTCGGCAGTGCCCGCGTCACGCTCATCCTGCCGGAGTTCGCCACCAGCGAGATGATTGTCAGCGCCGAGCCGGGCGACTATACCTTCCTCGGCGACACCATCGAGTGGCTGTGGGTAGACGAGGAGCCGACCGTCAACCCCACCGTCACCCTCATCGCTCCCCATGTCTGGGAAGAGGTGCAGGACGCCCGCGCCGCCATCGCCTCCGAACCCCTTGACGGCAACCTGCGCCTCGCGGACCTCTACGGCCAACTCGCGGCGGCAGGCGTCACCCGCTACAGCGCCGAGGCCGAAGCATCCCTGGAAGCCGCCCGCCGCGCCGCTCCCGACGACCCCGAACCGCTGCGCCGCCTCGCCACTCTCTACCGTGCCCGCGCGGAGCAGCAGGGCGGCGACCTCGCCACACTGGAACAGGCTGTGAACTTTGCCGAGGCAGCCCTGGCCGCAGGTGCCACCGACGAGGAGACCCGCGCCGCCGTCGCGCGTGACCTCGAAACTCTCGCTGACGCCTGGACCGAAACCGACCCTACCCTTGCACTCGATTTTCTCGCCCGCGCCGAAGCATCAGGGGGCGATGCGGCAACGCTTGGCCCGCGCCGCCGCGCGCTAGCCGAACAGCTTGCCCTCGACGTGCTGGAACGCGGGAACCGTGCGCGTGCCCTTGAAATCGCCGCCCAGCATGGCCTCCCGGCGGACGTAGCGGCCTCCCCCTGGCTGGCGAGCGCCGCCGCGAACGTGGAAACGGGGCCGCAGGGCCGCACAATCCGCTTCCAGGCGGCGGGCGACGACGCCACCTTGAACGAGCGCATGAATCCGGTCTCCGAGGCGCTCTCGACGGCGGGCTACCCCACAACCTGGGACGGTAGCACCCTCACCATCCAACTCTCCGGCGACGCGGAGGCATGGCGGCGTGGCGGGGAAGCCATCGCGGTAGCCCTGCCGGACGAGCCGGAGTGGGATTTACTGCGTGGCGTGCTGAATCCACCTCTGCTCGAATACGGCACGCTGGACGAGACACTTGAGAGCCGCTACGAATACCGGGAGCAGGTGCGGGTCGGCAGTCGTGCCGTCTCCGTAGCCGAACAACTGCGCCAGGATGTCGTCGTTCGAGAATCCCGGTGGGAGCAGGCCCTTCTCACCGATGCCGCCGAGCGCTGGCAGGCCCTTCACGATAGCCAGGCTATCCGTTTCACCACCCGCTTTGACGTGGCGGGCCGCACCGTGCAACGCGACTGGAACCTGACCCCACCCACCGATGAGATACTTGAATGGCAGGGGGCCGCTCCCCGCCGCGAGCGCTGGCTCTATGGGGCGGCGATTGCTGCCGGGGTGCTGTTCCTCCTGCTCGCCATCGTCTGGCTCACCCCGCGCCGCGCTCGCCAACTCCGCCGAATAACACCAACCCGCTAGTGGAAACTCCCATGAAGAATCCCGATGCGCTTATCCGTCGCTGGCTTGAGGCCGCGCTTGATAACTATCTACAAGACCTCGCCGCACTCGTCAACCGCGACTGTGGCACCGCCTACAAGCAGGGAGTGGATGAGGTCGCTGATTGGGTCGAGGCACGCATGCGCGAGCTAGGGACCATTGTCGAACGGCGCGAAGAGTCGGTCTACGGGGACATCCTCCTCGCGCGCTGGCCCGGCCAGGGTAGCGGGCGTGTCCTCCTCTCCGGCCACATGGACACCGTCTATCCCATCGGTACGGCGGCGCTCCGCCCCATGCACGCCTCCCCCGACGACCCCGACCACCTTCTCGGCCCCGGCATCACCGACATGAAGAGCGGCCTCCTCTCCGGCATCTACGCCATCGCCGCCCTGCGCGCCCTCGGCCTGGACCGTTGGGAGGAGGTCGCCCTGATTTGCAACAGCGAGGAGGAAGTTGGCTCCCCCGTCTCGCGCCCCTGGCTCGTCGAACTGGCGGGGCAGTACGACGCCGCCCTCGTCCTGGAGGCAGGCCGCGCCAATGGCGATGTCGTCACGGGACGCAAGGGCGGCGGCCACTGGCGAATCATCGTCGAAGGAAAAGCGGCTCACGCGGGCGTCGAGCCGGAGAAGGGCGCGAACGCCATCATCCAACTGGCCCATCACGCGCTCGCCCTCGACGCCATCAACGGCACCATTCCCGGCGCGACAGTCGTTGTCGGCACCACAAAGGGCGGTGAGGTTCCCAACATGGTCCCGCCCCATGCCGAGATGACGGTAGATACCCGCGCGCTGGACCCAGTGGGCTTGGAGGCACTGGACGAGGCAGTCCGTGCGGCGCTCACCAGCACGGAAGGGCGTGTGCCCGGCACCCGCACCATCATCGAGGGTGGTATAGACAAGGGAACAATGCCGCGCACCGAGGCCAACCTGCGCCTCTTCGCCATCGCGCGGGAGAGCGCCGCCGCGCAGGGCTTCACTATCGGTGAGCAGGTGAGCGGCGGCACGAGCGACGGCAACTTCCTGGCGACAGGAGGCATCCCCGTTCTCGATGGGCTTGGCCCCGTAGGTGGCCTGGACCACAGCCCCGACGAGTACCTGCGCCGCGAGACAGTCGTCCCACGCACCGCCATGCTCGCGGGCCTCATCTATCGCCTCTCTAATGGGAACGGTGAGTAGTTACAACAAGGGCAGCACACAAGCTGCTCCTGTGTCCTGTCGGAAGAGATAGGAGTTACGTGTACGGATACAGAAGGTTAGCATACAGATTGGCCCAAGCACGAAGGGAGGGGGAAACGTGCTAAGGCTCTACGCTAGGCGTGTTGCTGGGTGGATCCTTCACTTCGTTCAGGATGACAAGTAAGTAGCTAGACCTTACTTCATGTACCAGTGTGTGTTAACCTCGTGAAACAGTACAGTTACCAATTTGGGAAGATGATGTTGCAATGATGGTGAGGGGAGGGAGGAGCCTCTTTTATGGCTGTCATCGTCAGATGTCGGTAGTGGTCAAGGAGTAAGTGATAGGTTATGGTCCCAGATAAACCACTTGGTGACAAGGTGATGGAACTTATCAGATTTAGAGAAGGAGAGCGTTTTACGCACGTAGCGGGCCAGACGCTGGCGCAGGGTACCATTCCA
>DASVVH010000279.1:0-25712 GCA_036386615.1 Ardenticatenaceae bacterium | reverse complement strand
ATAGCGAGCCGAACCGAATGAGACCCCGTTATACAATCACAGACGTTCCAAGGAGGAGAGATACATGAACCGTAATCGCAGAACCGGCTGGCTTGTCACGATGCTAGCCATCCTCGCCCTGATGCTGGCCGCGTGTGGCGGCGGAGGGACAGCAGAGAATTCGACGGGCCAGGGCGCTGGCGCTCCGGCGGCGACCGAGCCGAGTGGTGAAGTCGTCGGAGAGGCGACGGAAGTGCCGGTGGAAGAAGAACCTGCACCTGCTGAAGAGGCTGAAGAGACCGAGGGTGAGGAAACGACCACTGGCGAGGGCGGCGGAACGGCGCTGACGCTGCTGGGTTGGGCCTCGTCCGAGGCGGAGAACACCCGCCTGAGCGAGGTGGTGCAGACCTTCAGCGAGCAGAACGAGCAGTACGACGCGACCTTCAACCCCGTACCGGAGTACGAGGCCGCGCTTCAGACCGCGCTAGCAGGAACCCCGCCGGACCTCTTCTACGTGAACGCGGACACCTTCCCGAATCTGGCGAGCCAGGGCGCGCTCGCTCCCATTGGTGACGTGGTGGACACCTCCGAGTTCTACGAGCCGATGATTCAGGCGTTCACCTACGAGGGTGAGGTCTACGGCGTGCCGAAGGACTTCTCGGTGCTGGCGCTGGTCTACAACACCGATATGTTCGAGGAGGCCGGTATTGAGGCCGCGCCAACCACCTGGGAAGAGCTACGCGCCGCGCTGGAAGCACTTCAGGAGGCAGGTCAGCCCCCGATGTGCGCCGCCGCGACGGTTGACCGCTGGGGCGTCTTCGCGCTCCAGGCAGGCGGTAACTTCCTGAACGAGGACCGCACGGAAGCCTCCTTCAACAGTGAGGCGATGGTCGAGGGTCTGACCTTCTACACCGACCTCGTGGCCGATGGGCTGGCGGTTCCCTACGGCCAGCTTGACGCGGGGTGGTGTGGCGAGGCGTTTGGCACGGGCCGCGCCTCGGTGACGGTCGAGGGCAACTGGATTGTGCCCTTCCTGGCCGACAGCTTCCCCGACCTGAACTGGGCCGCCGCGCCGCTGCCCGCCGGACCCGCCGGACAGGGCACCTGGGCCTTCACCGCCGCCTACGGCTACAGTCCAAGCACGCCGAACCCCGAAGGTTCGCAGGCACTGCTCCAGTACCTGACCTCGGAAGAGGGAATGGCCGAGTGGACGGGTCTGGGGCTGGCGATGCCGACGCGCCCCGCGCTCGCGGAAGGCTTTGCCAGCCAGTTCCCCGAACTGGAGGGCTTCGTCAGCAGCGCCGAGTTCGCCACCGTTCGCCCGACAGCCGTCGGCTTCCCGGACGTTATCCGCGAGCTTGAGTCACAGGTCGAGGCCATCTTCGGCGGCAACCAGACGCCGGAAGCGGCTCTGGAGCAGGTGCAGGGCATCGCCGAGCAGGCGCTAGAGCAGAACCAGTAAGCCGAACCGCGCGAGCAGTTCCTGGGGCACGGCCAACCGTGCCCCAGGGCTTATAACCCAGGTGGAGGCGCGTGCCGCCACGCGACCTGACACCTTAATGAACCAGGCGAAGCTGCCGTGAAAGGAGAGGGGCTATGCTGGCCGCGCTACGCACCCGCCGGGCCGAGGATATGGTTGCAGGGTACATCTTTCTGACACCCTCTGTTCTCATTCTCGCCGTTTTCATCTTTATCCCTATTTTGCTCGCTCTTTACGTCTCGTTCCATACGTGGAGTCCGGCCTCACAGGTGGGTCTGGCGAACGCGCCTTTCGTCGGGCTGGAAAACTACGCGCGCCAGATTTCCACGTCGAGCATCGAGCGAACCAACTTCTACCGCGCCGTCAAGAACAACCTCTACTACGTGCTCGGCGTGGTGCCGACGCAGACCTTCCTTGCGCTACTGCTGGCCGTTATCGTCAACCAGAAGTTCCTGAAGGGACGAACCTTCTTCCGCACGGCGTTCTACTTCCCCTCCATCACCTCGTCCGCCGCCATCAGCCTCATCTTCCTGTATATGTACCAGAGCAACGGCCTCATCAATCAGGTGCTTGACCGCGTGATTCCGGGGTACACCCCCTTCAACTGGATAGCCGACCCGCAGCTTGGCGCGACGGGCCTCATCCACCTCGTGCTGCGCCAGTTTGGCCTCACCATCCGCACCGCCGGAGATTGGGCGACGACGCAGGCGCTGGGGCTGACGCTGTGGGACTGGATTAGCGGACCGAGCGTCGCCATGACGGCCATCATGCTGCTGAACATCTGGACGACGCTGGGGACGCTGATGCTCATCTATCTCGCGGCGCTTCAGGACGTGCCCGGCTACGTCTACGAGGCGGCGGCGATTGACGGGGCGAGCAACAGCGATATGTTCTGGAAGATTACGGTGCCCCTGCTGCGCCCGACGACGCTCTTCGTGGTGACAGTCGGCATCATCGGAACGTGGCAGATTTTCGACCAGGTGTACGTGATGTCGGCAGGTGGCCCGCAGAACACGACGCTCACGCTCGCGTTTCTCATCTGGACGCGCATGCGCGACTTCAGCACCGGGCTGGCTGCCGCGCTCGCCTTCATCCTGTTCGGCATCATCATGCTCTTCACGCTCATCCAGCGGCGCATCACCGCAGAGAGGTAGGAGGACAAGCTATGGCAACGGCTCAAACCAAGACCGCAGCCCTCCCCGTCGAGACGATTCCCGGCACGGAGCGGCCCGCGTGGCTGGAGAGGCTCATACGCGTGATTACCTATGCCGCGCTCATCCTCCTCGCGCTGGCGATGTTCGTCCCCTTCATTTACGCGCTCTCGACCTCGTTCAAGTCGCTGCCGGAGGCGAGCCAGCCCGGTATCGCCTGGATTCCGGCAGTGCCCACCACCGCTGCCTACGAGCGACTTTTCAGCGCGGGCTTCGGGCGCGCGGCTTTCAACTCGTTCTTCGTAGCCTTCTGGGTACTGACGGGCCGCCTGCTCTTCAACTCGATGGCAGGTTACGCACTGGCGCGGCTCCGCTTCCCTGGGCGCAACCTGCTCTTCGGCGTCATCGTGGCGAGTATGTTCGTGCCGGGCGTGGTGCTCATCGTGCCCCGCTTTCTCATCCTCAGCCAATTGGGCATGCTGAACAGCTACCAGGGGATGATTGTCCCGCTTATGACGGACGCATTCGGCATCTTCCTGATGCGGCAGTTCTTCGAGAGCATCCCCGTCGAGTTGGAGGAGGCGGCGCAGATAGACGGGGCCAGTCGCTTCGGCATCTTCTTCCGGGTGATTCTTCCCCTGGCAACCCCCGCCCTCGCCACGATGGCGATTCTCTCCTTCCAGGGCGCGTGGAACGAGCTGATTCACTACCTCGTCGTGACGGGCACCTACCCGCCGCTCTACACCCTGACGCTATGGCTGGCCCAGCTTCGCGGGACGGGCTTTCAGGTGGACTGGCCCGTCATCATGGCAGGCTCCATGCTGACGACGGTTCCAACCGCCATCGTCTTCCTGATGTTCCAGCGCCTCTTCATCGAGGGCGTGAGCTACAGTGGGCTGGCGGGACAGTAAAGCCGACGACCGACGATGGACGACCGACGACCGCTAACGGCGAACACCACCGAAGCCTGTTGACGCTGGGTATGGGTCTCTTTAATATGGAGGGGCACGCATGGCAATCTCATTGGAGGAGATGAAGCGGATTTTCCGGCGGGAGTTCAGCGGCCCCGTGCAGGGCAGCCGCGACGAGGGAATGGAGGAGATGGTCTCCAGGGTCGCGGCGCTGGGGTATGACCGGACAGACGTGGAGGCCGCCCTCGCGGAGATGATTGAGGAGGGTGTCATCAGCTATGTTGGCGGCGACCCGAACGTGGGCGCGGGGCCGGACGAGGCCGCGCCGAAGGTCGCCCCGGAGCCGATGAACCTGGGGTCGAGTGACGGGCGGCCCCCGCTCGGCTCCATTCCGCGCTCGCAGGGGTACGGCACGACGCGCGGGCAGTGGCAGGTGAACCTATCGGGTTCGGATGACGACAACGGCTGACGACGAACCGTCGCCTGCCCCCCTGCGCGTGCAGGGGGGCTTCGGCGGCGCGCTGCGGGCGACCCTGCGTGGCTGGTGGGAGGAGCGCTACGTCCTCATCTTCCTGAACATCCTGTGGACGATGGCGCTCGTGACGGTCGTCGCCCTGCCGCCCTTCACCGCCGCGCTCTTCGCCGTCGCCCGCGAGGCGATTCAGGGCCAGTATGTCGAGTGGCACAGCTTCTCGCGCCCCTTCCGGCGCTACTTCAAAGTGGCGTGGGCCTGGGGCGGGGCCTTTTTCTCCATCGTGGCAATCGCGCTGGTGAACCTGTGGCTCTACCGGGGCGAGACAGGCGCGCTGTGGACGGCGCTACGCTGGGTGTGGTTCATCGTCCTGCTGGCGTGGACGATGGTCAACCTCTTCTTCTGGCCCTTCTGGTTCGCGCAGGAGCCGCCACACCGCACCCTCCGCACCACCTGGCGCAACAGCCTCACCTTCGTCGTCGCCAACCCCATCCCCGTCATTCTCGTCGTGCTGACGGGCCTCTTCGTCTACACGATGGTTCCCCGCGCCCTGTTCATCGTCCTCTTCTTCCTCACGCTTATCACCTGGACCGCGCTCTTCGCAACGGCGATGGTGGCTGCCTACCTTCCCCGACAGACCCGAAGCTAATCAAAGCGGCCAATTCCTGCCAGAACTGTGACACCGTGCTTGGGTTGGCTGACGATCACTTCCGTCTCGTTGACGAGACTCCGGCCATGACGCAGCCCGTAGTAGCGGTTGCTCAGACGCTGTCGGCGCTGTAAGTGATTCATCTTCTATGCGCGCTTCGCCTGCACCGCTTGTGGCTGGCCCGTAGTCGCCGCCTCGACGGTCGCCATCATCAGGGCCAGGCTACCCACGTTGTCCTGCCCACTCGCCGGTGGCTCCGACCCGTCCTGAACCGCCGCAGCAAAGGCAGCCAGCGCACCGAGGCGGTCTGAGTATGGCAACTCCGGCAGAGATACCCGCCGCGCACGCTTGCCGCGCGGTCGGAGCGTCACCGCCTCGGCATCAGCAGCGGCGTCGCCGCGGCTGGTCCACTCAAGCACCCCTTCCGCGCCCTCAATCTGCCACACCCCGGCCCAGGGCGTCGGCGTTCCCGTACTGACCCAGCTGCCCCGGTAGTCCACGACGGCTCCCCTGTCAAAGGTAATCGTGGCCTGCGCCGCCGCAGGCTCGACGAAATGGCTCCACGGCGGGTTCCAGGCGTAACAGCTGACCCGCTCCGGCTCCTGGTCGAGCACGAGGCGCATCAGGTCGAAGTGATGGATTGCCATGTCTATCAGCAGCGGCTGCCGGATGGAGTAGTGCCGGTGCGCTCCCGGCGGCTGGGTGTTGGCGTACTTCCGAAACTGGACGCTCACCCCACTCACCGGGCCGAGCACCCCCTCCCGCACCAGCGCGGCAGCCGCCTGCACGGCGGGATAGAAGCGATAGTTCTGGCTGACCATCAGCACCCGTCCGCGTGCGGCTGCCAACTCCACCGCCTGCTGCGCCTCCGCCACAGAGGGCGCGAACGGCTTCTCCACCAGCACATGCCTGCCCGCCTCCAGGGCCGCCATGGCGACGGGCACATGGTCGGCGAGGGGCGTCGTCACCAGTACGGCCTCACCGTCGCTCGCCTCCAGCGCGGCCTCCAGTGACGGGAAACAGAGAGCCGCGCTGACGCCGACCTCGCGTTGCAACTGGCGCAGCATCTCCGGCTGAACATCAACGTACGCGACGGGCTGCGCGAGTTCCTCCTGCCGCGCCAGCAGTCCGGCCCAATTGCGGCCCCAGCCGCCCATCCCGACCTGAATTAGTCGAATTGGCCTCATCACCTCATGCTCCTCTATTGCGGTGCTAATCTTCGCGCTCAAGACCCCGTGGACGAGCGGGCTGGTCCCACTGTCGGCGCGAGAGGTATCTGCGAATCGGGACAGCAGCAAGGAGGTTGCCACGAAGGAAGGGAACGGAGCGGAACGAAACATGGGCAGCCCTGCCGCATCGTAGCAGATGAAATCGACTGAATGGGCCGGAGGGGAGAGAGGCCAGTAACGGCCAGTAACGGCCAGTACTGGCGAGCGAAAAGCGGCCAGTATAGCGACAAGTAGTTGCTATATAGCTGTTAGTTACATTATAAGTCGCGCTGCTTTGACACAGCCCTGATAGGGGAAGCACTATCCCTTCACTTCCTGTCCGACTCGTGCTATCGTCTTTACCTCAAGTGCATGAACAGAGCACCAACGGCAGCACCGTTGGCCCATCAAGGAACTTCTATGCAAGTCAAGGTTTTCAATCGTCAGGGCCAGTTGGTCGGCCCCATTGAGATGGCACCTGTTATAAAGAGTGACGCTGAGTGGCAAGCGCAGTTGACCCCCGAACAATTCGAGATTGCGCGCGGCAAGGGAACCGAGCGACCGTTCTGCGGGACGCTCCTGGACAACAAACGCGAGGGGGTCTACTCGTGCGTCTGCTGCGGGTTGCCGCTTTTTGCCTCCAGCGCCAAGTTCAACTCCCGAACGGGCTGGCCCAGCTTCTTCCAACCTGTGGCCGAGGAGAACGTGCTGACCCACGACGACCGCAGTTACGGTATGCTCCGCACCGAGATTCTGTGCGCCCGCTGTGACGCGCATCTGGGTCACGTCTTCGACGATGGCCCCGCGCCAACCAGGCAGCGGTACTGTGTGAACTCCGAATCCCTGCGCTTCACGGACGCAGCGGATGTGCCGACGCTTGCGGATGCGGTCGCCGACGGGCTGAGGTAGCTGGCCCTTTGGATGTCACGACGGGTGAGTGGGAAGGCAGCGCAAAGGCTCCATACTCGTTGCCTCGATGAGTGGGAGTTCTGCTTCGAGGTAAGGGGGCCAATCGTGCAGCGAGATAGGACTGGAGAAGGCTCGCTATGGAATTGACGCTCACCACGCCCGCGCTGCTCTTTCCGGCCATCTCCCTCCTGCTGTTGGCCTACACCAACCGCTTTCTCACACTGGCTGCCCTGATGCGGGAGCTTCATGCGCGGTACCGAACCCAGCCGGACCCGAAGCTACTGGAGCAGCTTGCGAACCTGCGGTACCGCATCGTCCTGATTCGGAATATGCAGGCTTTCGGGGTGGCGAGCTTCTTCTGCTGCGTGCTTTGCATGTTCGTCCTCTTTGCAGGCCACCTCACCCTCGGTCAGTGGATCTTCGGCGGGAGCCTTATCCTCTTGCTCCTCTCGCTCGGCCTCTCGTTGCGAGAGATTCAAGTCTCCATTGACGCCCTGACGCTTCAGGTCCAGGACCTGGAGGAGCTTGGCAGAGAGAGCCAGTTCGCTGAAGGCCGGAAGGAACGTTCCTAGCCTGCGCCCGGTCAGCATAGTCTGCCTACCACATCCGTTAAGCCCCCATCTGGTGCCTGTAAAGCCCAGACGGAAAGGAGTCCACCCGTGGAAATTGGTGTCTACAGCTTCGGCGAGGTTGCCACCCCTACGCCGGAAAGTGCCGCGGAGCGGCTGGCGAATCTGATAGAGGAGATCGAACTGGCCGACCAGGTGGGGCTAGACGTCTTCGGCGTCGGCGAGCACCACCGCCCCGACTTCGCCGTCTCCGCGCCCGCCATCGTCCTCGCCGCAGCCGCCGCCCGCACGAAGACGATTCGCCTGACCAGCGCCGTCACCGTGCTCAGCTCTGACGACCCGGTGCGCGTCTTTCAGGACTTCGCCACCCTCGACCTCCTCTCCGGCGGTCGCGCGGAGGTCATGGTGGGGCGCGGCTCCTTCATCGAGTCTTTCCCGCTCTTCGGCTACGACCTCCAGGAGTACGACGCGCTCTTCGCCGCGAAGCTCGACCTGCTGCTGGCGCTCCGTGAGACCGAGCGCGTCACCTGGGCTGGTCCTCATCGGCCCGCCCTGCACGACCTCGGCGTCTACCCGCGCCCTCTTCAGGAGCCGCTGCCCGTCTGGCTCGCCGTGGGTGGCACCCCGCAGTCGTTCGTTCGTGGCGGGCGACTGGGCCTGCCGCTGGCGGTGGCAATCATCGGCGGGATGCCCGAACAGTTCGCGCCCTACGTTGAGCTTTACCGCCGCACGGCGCGTGAGGCGGGGCACGACCCGGCGCAGCTTCCAGTCAGCATCAACTCGCACGCCTACATTGCCGAGAGCTCGCAGCGGGCCGCCGACGAGAGTTTCCCGTCGTATGCCGCGATGATGAACCGGATCGGGCGGGAACGCGGCTGGGGAGCGATGACGCGCGGCCAGTTCGAGCAGGGACGCTCGCTGCGCGGCGCGCTGTTCGTGGGCAGCCCGCAGCAGGTCATCGAGAAAATTCTTTACCAGCACGAGATTTTCGGACACCAGCGCTTCCTAGCCCAGATTAGCATTGGCCCGGTGTCGCACGCCAACGTATTGCGCGCCATCGAGCTGCTCGGCACCGAGGTCGCCCCGGCGGTGCGAAAAGCGCTTCGCAGCCCATCCGGCACAGATGCTACCGGGCCAACTGCCCCCTGACCTCGTAACGGGGAAGCCGCACGGGGACAAGTTTTCCCGTTCATCCGGCGTGCTCCTCGTCACGCCTGAATCCTGCGCGGCCACAACCCCGATGTGGGGCACTCCATCCTCTGCCCCCTTGCCTCCCTGGCAAAACACTTCCAATGCGGGGAATGTGGGGGAGCACGCGACACTCTTTGTCGTTATCCGTCTCCTGTCGTCCGTCCTTCGTCCTCCGTCCCTTTGCTCTCTCACCATTTTGGACTACTATGCTCACAATTAGCCGAAGAAACCTATCCGCATTCTGGAGCAGATGAATGCCCTTCCGTGCCATCACGCGAGACGAGATTCCAGTGCTCGCCGAACTCCTTAGCCGCTCCTTCCGCTACGACAACGCGAAGACCATCGAGCGGCTTTCCAACGACACTCACCGCTACTCGTTCAGCGATACCTACGTCTACGAAGATGGCGAGCGCGGCCCCGTCGCCGGGCTGGCAATGTTCGAGCGCCCCATCAGCCTCAACGGCGGCGAGCTACGCGCCAGCCTCATCGCCAGCGTCAGTGTGCCCCCCGAACAGCGCCGCCGGGGCTACGCCAACAAACTGCTCACCGGAGCGCTCGAAGCGACCCGCGCCCGCGAGACGCCGCTTTCCCTGCTCTTTCCCTATTCCATCCCCTTCTACAATCGCTTGGGCTACGGCATCGTCCAGAACGCCTGGCAGATGGAATTCCCCCTCGGCGAGCTGATGGACTTCGATGACCTCCATCTCGTGCGCCGCATGACCGCCGACGACCTCCCCGCTATGAAGCGGCTCTACGAGCGAATGCGCCTCATCTACAACGGCTGGATGGGCCGCACCGATTGGGAGTGGCAGGAACGGCTGCTCGACGTACCCGGCACCGCCGAGTGGCCCCACCGCTCCGAGGGCGTCGTCGTGCCGGGCCGGGACGGTGAGTTGCGCGCCTACCTCACCTACAAACTCGCCCCCATCGCGCAGGGCGTGCGTGACAGGGCGCTCTCCATTCAGGAGTGGGTCAACGAGGACGACGAATCGTGGCGCGCTTTGGCCGGGTTCGTCGCCGCCCAGCGTGCTCAGGGCGACTTCCTGCGCTTCGTCGCGCCCGAAGGCTTCCCCCTCGCCCACGCTCTCAAGGAGCGCCACACCTACCGCAACCGCCGCGAGACGCAGTTCGTCTTCCGCGATACCGTCTCCGTCGGCGCGGGCATGATGGGCCGCATCGTTCACCTGGAACAGGCGCTCATCCAGCGCCACTACCCGGAGCAGGCGCGGGGCGAGTGCGTCATCCGCATGCGCGATGACCGCCTGCCCGCCAACGAGGAGCCGCTACACTTCCGCGTCGAGGATGGCCGAGCTAGCGCTACCCCGGCCCAGCCGAACGGGGGCGGCAGCCTGCCCACCGCCGCCGCCGACGTTCGCACATGGTCCGAAATCTACGCCGCGACCCTCACCCCCACCGACGCCCGCCGCCTCGCC
Source organism: Ardenticatenaceae bacterium (assembly GCA_036386615.1). Lineage (GTDB taxonomy): Bacteria > Chloroflexota > Anaerolineae > Ardenticatenales > Ardenticatenaceae > DASVVH01. The sequence continues at coordinate 15,760 of DASVVH010000279.1, read as the reverse complement.
CGTCTGGAGGCGGACGACGCGACGGTAGCCTTCCTCACCGAGGCATTCGACAGCGGCCCCTGGTTCATTCATCAGGCAGATTGGTTTTAAGCGAATGCCGGATAGTCTCACAAGTGATACGCCCGCGTGGCTCCCAGCAGTCCGAGAGGCCGCGCGAGAGTCTGCCCTGCGAAATGACCGCAAGCGCCAGGGCTGGCCGGAAGATGACCCCCGCGTGCCCCCTTTCGCCTATCGCTGGGAGCACGTTCAACAGGTCGCCCGCAACGGTCTCTGGCTGCTGGAACACCTCTCGGCTGACCATGACGTGGTGCTCGCCGCTTGCTGGCTGCATGACGTGAAGAAGGGCGAGCACGAGCACGCGCGTGCTGGAGCCGACTTTGCACGCGCCTTCCTGCCGACCATCGGCTTCCCACCGGAGAAGGTTGAAGGTGTCGCTGGCGCGATTGCCCGGCACGAGGGGCTGTGGCGTGCCTCCAAAGAGTGGGAGCGGGACCAGAACCTGCCCTTCCGCCCCGCCCCGCCTATCGAACCGATAGAGGCGGCCATTCTCTGGGACGCGGACAAGCTGGCGAAGGTTGGCCCTGTCGCCTTCATCCACTTCTTGCCCGGTTACATTCGCGGGCGGGAGGAGCGCGGCGAGGCGGCGACCACCGAGGCCATCCTCACGCGCAACCGTGACTGGCTGGAAACGATAACCCCGCGCACCATCGCCAGCTTCAACACCGTTGCCGCGCAACGGCGGGCGATGCAGCTTCACGCCGCCCACGAACTCTTCTGGCGCACTGCCGAGGAGGCGGTGCGATGATTGGCTACCTTGATACCCCCTCCGGCATCTCCGGCGACATGTTTCTCGGCTGCCTCGTGGACGCGGGCTGGCCGCTTGAGGCCCTGCGCGAGACGGTTCACGCCCTCCACTGGCCCGAAGGCTTCAGCCACGATGCCTGGTCCGTCGAGCAGCGCACCGTGATGAAGGGGCCGCTCCGCGCCACCCTCGTAGACGTGCGCGCCACCGAAGAAGGGCAGCCTCACCGCCACCTCAGCGACATGCGCGCCCTGCTAGAAGGAAGTGCCCTGCCCAGTGCCGTGATACAGGACGCGCTTGCGGTCTTCACGCGCCTCGCCGAAGCCGAGGGCGCGGTGCATGGCACTGACCTTGAAGAAGTCCACTTCCACGAGGTTGGCGCGCTCGACTCCATCATTGACATCGTGGGCGTCTGCGCCGGGCTGCACGCCCTCGGCCTCACCGAACTCTGCGCGGGGCCGCTCCCCGTCGGCCAAGGCTTCGTGCAGAGCCAGCACGGGATGCTGCCTCTCCCCGCCCCCGCCACGCTGGAGCTTCTAGCCCGCGCTCAGGCTCCCATCAAGACCGCGCCCGGCCCCGGCGAGTTGGTCACGCCGACGGGTGCCGCCCTCGTCCTACACTTCGTCGGCGGGCGCTGGCAGCAGCCCCCTATGCGCCTACAGAAGGTCGCCATCGGCGCGGGGCAGAAGAACTTCGACTGGCCCAACGTGGCGCGGCTCTGGGTCGGGGAACCCTGGCAGAGCCATCAGCCGCACACGACGCGTCACGAGGCAGGCATGCAGGCGTGGCATTCGCCGAACCACGCGCACTCCTCGCACGCGCCCCTCATGTCCGTCCTGGAAACCAACATAGACGACATGAACCCGGAGTTCTACGCGGCGGTCTCCGAAAAACTCTTCGCAGGCGGCGCGCGAGACGTATGGTTCACCCCCATCCAGATGAAGAAGAACCGCCCCGGCGTCATGCTCTCCGTCCTCACCACCGTTGAGGACGAGGCCCGTTTGGCCCGCCTCGTCCTCTCGGAGACCACGACGCTGGGTATGCGCGTCCGCTCTGTGGGCCGCTACGAGGCCGAGCGCCGCCTGGAATCCGTCGAGACGCCCTACGGCCTCATCCCCGTCAAGCTCAAAATCGTTGACGGCGATGTCATCGGCGCGGTGCCGGAGTTCGAGGCGTGCCGGACGGCTGCCGCGCAGCACGGCATTGCCACCCGCGCCGTCTACGAGGCGGCGGCGGCTCTGGCCTGGCAGCGCTTCCTGGCCCCCGCGACGGAATCGTCGGGCACCGCTCCATGAACGATTTATCAGTCGCGCTCGTTGCCACCCTGCACGACCCCGAATCGCGCCTCGCGCCTCTGGCCGAGCCGTTTATCTCTGGCTGGGTCGCGCGCTTTACCGAGGTCGTCATCCTCACCTCGCCGGAGGGCAGCGGCGAGACGGGCGACCTGTTGACCCGGCACGGCGCGCGCGTGGTGGAGGACACCCAGCCGCAGGGCGTCAGTCAACTTGGCCGCGTGCGCCTGCGTGCCTTGCAGGCGGCCCAAGGCCATTACCCTTACTATTTTCTCGTGGACTTCGACAGGCTGATTCACTGGGAGCGCCACTACCCCGACGAATTGCGCCGCGTGGAGCAGGCCATTCCCGGCTACGACTTCCTTACCCTGGGCCGCACGCGCCGAGCCTTCGAGACCCACCCGGCGGTACAGCGCTACACCGAACGCTGCGCCAATGAGGGCTTCGCCGCCTCCTTTGGCGACCCATTGGACGTGACGGCGGGGGCGCGTGGCCTCTCCGCCGAGGCCGTCCGCCTCCTAACACAGCATTCTCGCTGCGAGGGGTTCGGCGTGGACGCCGAGTGGCCCGTCCTCTGCCGCCGTTTCAGGCTACGCCTGGGCTACTTTGCCGCCGAGGGGCTGGAATTCGAGACCGCTGACCGCTTCGCCCCGGAGATTGAACGCCTCGGCTACGAAACGTGGTTGGACCTCCATATCAACACGCCGCGAGCCTGGGAAGAGCGCCTTCGCTTCGCCCACGAAATCGCCCGCGCCGCCCGCGAGGCCACCGAGCGCGAACTGGCACTCTCCTAGCCCCAATGTCTCTCTCGATTCGCCCCATCCGCCCCGACGAGCGCGCCCGCTTCCTCCAGCGCGTCATCGAGACGACCTGGAACGACCTCCCGCCCTTCCAGCGCGCCCAACTCACCCCGGCGCAGCTTGCGCCCAACGTCGAGCGCATCGTGGAGTTGCTCATGGCGCAGGGAGACAACGTGATTCTGGTCGCGGACACCGAAGCACACCACAATGCCGGGCAGGTCTGGCTCGGCGAGGCCCCGGACCCGTACACGGGCACGCGGCGCGGCTACGTCTATGACCTCTACGTCGAGGAAGCGGCACGAGGGCAGGGCATTGGCCGCGCCCTGCTCCTGGCGGCGGACGAGGCCAGCCGGAAGCGCGGCGACACCGAACTTGGCCTCACCGTCTCGGCCCGCAACGAGTCCGCGCAAGCCCTCTACCGCTCCCTCGGCTTCGAGACGGAGCGCCTGAACCTGAGCAAACGCCTGGAGTCCTGATGCTGCCAACCCTATTGTTTAGCCTCGCCATCTCCTTCATCATGACCGCCATGCTCGCGCAACTCTTCCCCGATGGCCGCTTTCCTTTCGCAACGCTCCTTCTGGTGATGCTGGCCGGGGCGGCGGGCGCGTGGTTCGGCAACCTCTATCTCGGAAGCTCCATCCTCACGGGCGGGCTGCTGGGCGCGGGCCTCACCAGTGGCCTGCTCCTATTCCTCCTGCATCGCCTGGGCATCCTCGTCGCGGAACCCTGGCCCGTTGAGAAGAAAGAGGACGCCCCCGAAGAGCGCCAAGAATAGCCGTCGCAGGTGAGAACCATTCCTGCACCCACAGGAGCGGCGGGTACCTCGCGTGCCGTTAGCGGTCGTCAGTCGTCAGTCGTCGGTCGTCACCAAATAGTCATCCGGCACCCTGCATCGCTGACTTTCCTCACTTGAAGTTCCTCCGCTTCCGGCTACCATTGCCTCACTCCAGAAGAGACCCAGAGAAACCCATGACGCTCGAAAACCTGACGCTCCTGAGCACCACCTTCATCGTCCTCAGCGGCCTGAGCCTGCTGGTGGGCTGGTACTTCATCCGGTGGCGCAAGAACATCAACCTCCATCGTAACACCATGCTCTCCGCGACGGCGTTCGCGGGGCTGTTCCTCGTCGCCTACGTCACGCGCTGGGCACTTTTCGGCTCCAAACCTTTCGAGGGCGAGGGCGGCTGGCGCTTGTTCTACTTCGTCAATCTCGTCCCGCACGTCATCCTCGCCATTGCCGTCGGGCCACTCGCGCTCTACCTCATCTACCTGGCACTACGGAAGCGCGACTTCCGCGCCCATCGCAGGCTCGCCCGTATCACGCTGCCCATCTGGCTCTACGTCGCGGCGAGCGGCTGGCTCATCTACTACCTGCTGTACAAGGCGACCTTCTAACAGAAATCCTAGACCACCGGAAGGCGCGTTCGCATCACTTCGGAAACGTGCCTTCCGGTTTTTCGCGTATAATGGGCGCGAGCAGCAGGTTCAGCCGCGCTAGAGGGAGCCAACGGACCGATGCAGGCGATGGTCTACACTCAAACAGGTGGCCCGGAGGTCATCCAGCCAATGGAGGTGCCAACCCCGACACCGGGGCGCGGCGAGGTGCGCGTGCGCGTCGTCGCCAGCGCCTTGAACCACCTGGACCTCTGGGCGCGGCGCGGCCTGCCGGGCATCCCGCCGGGCTTTCCGCACGTCGGCGGCTGCGACATCGCGGGCGTGGTGGACGTGGTTGGGGCCGACGTGGCGGGCTGGCAGGCAGGCGAGCGGGTCGTCATCAACCCCACCTTCTCCTGCGGGGTCTGCGAGTGGTGCCAGAGGGGTGAAGACCCGCTCTGCGACCAGTTCGCCATTATTGGCGAGCACCGTTGGGGTGGCTTCGCCGAGTTCATCGTCGTGCCCGCGCGGAACCTGGAGCGGGTGCCGGACGGCTTCTCACTCATAGAGGCCGCCGCCGTGCCCCTGGTCTACGCGACGGCGTGGCGGATGCTCGTCACGCGCGCCCGGATTCGCCCCGGCGAGACGGTGCTGGTCATCGGCGCGGGCGGCGGCGTCAACTCGGCGGCGATTCAGATTGCTGCGCTGACGGGCTGCCGCGTCTGGGCGACCACTAGCAGCGCGGAAAAGGCTGACGCGGCCCGGCAGTTGGGCGCGGAGTTCGTGGTGAACTACGTCGAGGACGAGGCGTGGAGCCGCGCCATCTATCGGCAGAGCGGCAAGCGCGGCGTGGACGTGGTAGTGGACAACGTTGGCGCGGCTACCTGGACCTCCTCCCTGCGGTCGCTGGCGAAGGGTGGGCGGCTGGTCACGGTAGGTGCCACCACCGGACCAATCGGCGAGACGGACATCCGGCTCATCTTCTGGCGGCAGTTGCAGGTTATCGGCTCCACGATGTCCAACCGCGCCGAGTTCGCGGAGGTGATGCGCCTCGTCTGGCAGGGCAAGCTACGCCCGGTGATTGACCGCGTCATCCCGTTAGCCGAGCTGCGGGCCGGGCACGAGGCCCTGGAGGCGGGCAACCAGTTCGGGAAGATTGTTGTCAGGGTGGGTGAAGAATAAACATGCTCTCCTCCGAAGCCTCATCAGAGCGCATCTCGCAGCCCTCAGCTTCGTTCTCACACCTGCTCTCCCGCAGCGCGCTCTGGACTGCGCTGCTCGTGGGGCTGCTCCTGTCCGCCTCGTTCTTCCCGTTGTGGCTTGCCCCGCGACACGCCACCATGCGGAACGACGACACCTATATCACGCTCACCTATGCGCGCTCCCTGGCGGAGGGCGAGGGGTGGCGCTTCAACGGTGGCCCCGTAACGTTGGGCACCACGACCCCGCTCTTCGCCATGACCGTTGCCGGGCTGGCGTGGTTGATGCCCCGCGTGCCGATGGAGTATCTGGCGGTCGGCCTGAGCACCCTCTGCTGGCTGGCGACGGGCTGGCTCTTCTTCCTGGGGCGGCGCAGCTTCGGGTTGAGCGCGGGCGCGGCAACGCTGGTGGCGCTGGCGGCGCTGCTTCAGGGAGGGTGGTGGCCCGGCTCGCTGGGAATGGAAGCGACGTTCCTCCTCTTCGGCGTGACGCTCGCCACCTGGCTTGTTGCGCGGGGAAGCCCCCTCGCGGCGGGCCTCGTCTCCGGGCTGCTCTTTCTCATCCGCCCGGAGGGGCTGGGAATGGTGCCCCTGGCGGCGGCGTGGTTGGTGTGGCAGCAGCCCAAAGCGTGGCGCGAGGTGCTCCCGCGCTTCCTGCTGGGCGCGGCGCTCCCCCTCGGCCTCTGGGCGGTGTACGCGTGGAGCACCTTCGGGAGCGTGCTGCCCAACAGTGTCTCGGCAAAGATGGGCCAGGGAACGGGCTGGCCCGGCCAACCTTTCGCGGTGCGGCTGGTGGGAGAATGGCTGCCGCCCATCGTCGAGCGGTACGGCCTGTCGCCGGTGCTCTCGCTCATCTGGCCGCTGGCGGCGCTGGGCCTCGTCTACGCGGCGAGGCGTGCCCGGCCCATCTTCCTGCTGGTGGCGTGGACGGCTCTCTACGTGCTGGCCTACGCGGTGCTGCACGCACCGGGCTACTGGTGGTACATCTTCCCGGCGCTCTTCACGCTGCAACTCCTCGCGGGGCTGGGCCTCGTGCCACTGCTGGAACAACGGCAGCGCTGGGCGAGAGCGCTGGGCGTGGTGGCGCTGCTCCTCTTCCTGGGCATCAGCTTTCACCGTAGCACCCTGACGCTGAGTGCCGACCCAAGTGACCACCGCGCGCCGACCTACCTGGCGATTGCGAAGTGGCTGCGGGAGAACACCGCGCCGGGCAGCACGGTTGCCTTCGTGGAGATTGGGTATCTGGGGTACTTTACCGAGAACCGCGTCATTGACCTGGTTGGGCTGGTGGAGCCGGAGTTCACCGAGAACGCCGCCCACCTGGACCTCGCCAGCAACTTCTGGCGGGCCGAGCCGGACTACCTGCTCTATCACACCGCCTTCGACTGGCTCATGTCGGGAATTGTGTACGACGAGCGGTTCGAGCAGCGCTACGAGGCCATCATGACCTTCTCCGGCGACCTGCCCGTGCCCATCACGCTCTTCCAGCGCCGCGACCTCGCCTCCCCTACGCGGCCTTAGGCATCCCCTGCTCCCCGCCCTCTTGCGGGGCTGGCTGCGTGGGCCAGCCGGGCGCGATGTGCCCGCTCACGAGCCGGTAACCGTGTTCCAGGCGCGGCAGGTAGCGGCCATAGAAGAACTCGTTGACTGCCGCGTGCGGGTCGTGGAAGTCACGGTTCACGGTGCCCCAACGGCGCTCCCACCAGGGCCAGTCGCGCCAGGGCTTGCCGCCTCCCCATTTGTTCCAGCGCATGTGAACGTGCCAGGGATGGCCGCGCGTCGTCTTGGGCGCGGTGTGCGTCATCCAGACCATGTACCAGGAGCCGTCGGGGTGCTCGAAGTAGGCATTATAGGGCGGCGCTCCCGTCGAAAAGTGCTCCATCTCGTCTCTCTTGCTTTCTAGCTTCCTCCATGTTCTCTAACAATTGTAGCAGACGCCCGCGACGGATGACGGTATAGCATAGGGAGAAAAGCGTAATGTTAGAGACTGGCAAGGGGTTGAATTGCGGCTACGCCTCGCGTCCGGCAGCCGCCGGGAATGGAGAGCACAAAACTTGCTAGATGAAACCTGATAGCGCTCGATGCGTATTGTGTGCGCTGTGCGAAACCAACACGAAGTGACAGGAGAGAGAGATGAAACAAAGATGGTTTGCGGTCATCATCCTGGCGATGATGCTGCTACTCGCCGCTTGCGGTGGGACGGCGCAGCCTGAGACGGATCAGGCTGAGACAGATACCAACACACCCGCTGCCGCCGCGACCAACACGACGGCACCCGCACCAACGGAAGCGGAAGAGCCTACTGAGGAGCCTGAGGAAGAGCCGACCGAGGAGCCTGAAGAAGAGCCTACCGAGGAGCCTGAAGAGGAGCCGACGGAGGAGCCTGAGGAAGAGCCGACCGAGGAGCCTGAAGAAGAGCCGACCGAAGAGGCTGATACAGGCGACGAGGGCGACGACACGACCTCCGAGGGCCAGTCGCTCTTCGCTGTCGTTGACGACATTGACACCTTCCGCCTGCGAACGACTGTCACCACCGAGGGTGAGGCGTTCGAGGAGGGCGAGGCGGCGAACCTGACGAGCTTCTCGATGGAAGGCGAGTTCGTCCGCGAACCGCCCGCCCAGCGCCTCTCCATCAGCACCCCTGAGGGAGCCGATGACGAGAGTATGCTCGGTGGCCTCGGCAACTTCGAGATGATCCAGATTGGCGATACCGGCTACATGAATCTGGGCACCGGGTGGACGGAGATGCCCGGCGGAGACCTGATGAGTGGCTTTGCCGAGTTCACCTTCATTGACCCCGAATCCATGAACATCAGCCTCGATGAGATGGAGCGCGTGGGCGAGGAAGAGGTCAACGGGCGCAACACGGTTCACCTGCGCGGCGGCGAGGAGTTCGTGACCGCGATGAACGAGGACGATGAGACCTTCTCGATGGAGAACCTGGAGGAGGCTCAAGTAGACCTCTGGGTGGACGAGGAGGATAACTTCATCGTCAGGATGCAGATGGTCGCCGAGGGGACAGGCGTGAATGAGGAGAACCCCGACGCCACTGGCCGCATCGAAATCCTCATCGAGTACTACGACTTCAACGAGGACATCACCATCGAGGCTCCCGAAGTCGCCTCTCTGGGTGATATGCTGGGGCTGGACATCGAGCTACCGGAAGGTACCGAGATGGGCTTTAGCAGCGATGGCTTCGCCACCGTGACCATTCCGCTCACGATGGACGAGACGGCTGCTTTCATCGAGGAGGCGATGGCCGACAACGGGTTTGAGTTGGACGTGGACGCCAGCTTCCCCGACATGGGGACCTACACCTTCACGGCGGAGGGCAGGACGGTCAACGTCATCCTCGCGGAGGATGGCGACTCGACCAGTGTCACCATCACTGTCACCGAAGAGTAAACACTTCTCGCTGACTCGAAGAGGCTCGCCCGGTTGGGCGAGCCTCTTTTTATTGGCAGTCGTGCCCCGTTTATGAGTGCTTGCGGCAGACGACGATGATGCTGGGGCTGGCAGCGCTCAACGGCTCAAGGTTCCAATCCCCGTACTGCCGGATGATGGTGAAGCCGTTATAGTGCAGCAGCGCTTCAAGCTCCTGCGGGAAGGTGTAGCGCAGCGCGATGCGTGTGACTTTGGTTTGCTCCTCGTCGCCCTCGCGCCAGCGGCGGTAGGTGGTCCATTGCAGAATTTGGGATACGTGGTCGTAAGCCTGCGTATTCGATAGGCGCACGTCACGTCCGCTGCCGTCAGTGTAGCTCCGCAGATATTCTTCCTCGTCGCGGGTCTCAAGGAAGGCAAACAGCCCCTCGTGCTGGGCCTCCAGGGGTGCCCCCTGCTCCGTGCGCGTCAGATTAGCCCAGCGCGGGTTGCGCGTCTCGAACGCAAACAATCCCTCATCGTGCAGGTGCGCGTGTACGCGCTGCAACAGCGCCTCCTGGTCGGCGCGCGTCAGAAATGCCTGGAAGGCGTTGCCAGTCAGAAAAATCAGTCGGAATTGCTCGCCGAGGTCGAACTCGCGCGCGTCACTCTCTACCCAGCGCGTAGGCAGGTCGGCGGATTTGCCGCGCGCCCGCGCTAGCATCCCTGGAACAATGTCCAGCCCGGTCACGGCGAAACCCTGCCGAGCGATGGGGATACTCACGCGGCCCGTGCCGCAGGCTATCTCAAGCACCGGGCCGCCTGTCTCCTGCGCCAGCGCGGTGTAGAAGGCGAGGCCCGTGTCGCTGCTGTCCTCGATGTCGTAGGTATCCGCGTCGGCGAACTCCTCCAGGTTGTCGTGGTCTATCAACGGGCTATCTCCTCAGCTTTGTGGACGAAGGACGAAAGACGAAGGACGAAGGCGACGACGTGTAGTCCGCACGTTGACAAAGCCGCCGCCGGACCAGGGATTTTGAGGATAGGGGATTCTATAAAGGGGCGCAAGGGGCACGATTTGGGCACAGCGTTTGGCAAAAGTCGGGCTCACCTTAGTTACGCCGCCGAGGATTACGCGGGACAAACGACGTCCCTCTCCATCCTCGGCTACGAGTTTCGCCATCCCCTACGGGGATTCTACGGACTCTACGGCTCGCCTCGTCAAAGGCAAACGATGGCGGAGCACGGCATATGAACGGACTTCTGAGCCGCCCTGGTTTGAACAAGGTTTGCCGTTTCGGAGTAGAGGTCGTATGGTAGGGACCGAGATTGTTAAGGCACGCGAGTGGTGACGGAGCGATGAGCGAACAGGTGGACGTGCTGTTGCATGGCGTGGGGAACGTGGGCCGCCGCCTGCTGGAATTGTTCGAGCGGCAGCGCGAGTTGCTGGCGGCACGTCACGGCCTGAGCGTGCGCGTGGTGGGCGCGGTAGACTCGCGCGGGGGGCTCTTCTCGCCGGGCGGCATCGAACCCGCTCTGCTGATGGAGGCGAAGCAGGCGGGCGACTCGGTGGCCTCGCTGCCCGGTGGCGAGCCGGGCTTGACGGTTCCCATGATACTGGAGCAGACGGAGACGGTGCCCCTGCTGCTGGAAAGCACGCTTGTGGACCTGAAAACGGGCGGGCCGGGGCTGGTGGCGATGCGCGAGGTGCTGCGGCGCGGTGGCTCGGCGGTCAGCGCGAACAAGGGGCCGCTGGTGCTGGCCTTTGAGGAGTTGCAGGGGCTGGCAACTACCTACGGTGGCGGGTTGGCTTACAGCGCGACGGTCTGCGGTGGGCTGCCTATCGTCAATATGGGGCGCTTCGACCTGTCGCACGCGTCGGTGCTCGAACTGGAGGGGGTCGTCAACAGCACCACGAACTTCATCCTGACGGAGATGGCGCAGGGGCGGGAGTTCGCGGAGGCGCTGCGGGAGGCGCAGAAAATCGGCGTGGCGGAGGCGGACCCGACGCTGGACGTGAGCGGGTGGGACGCGGCGAACAAGCTGATTATTCTCGCCAACAGCGTCTTGCGCCAGCCAACCGGACCCTCCGACGTGAGCGTGACGGGCATCGAGGCGGTGACGGCGGGGGCGCTGCGCGAGGCGGAGGAGGCGGGGAGCACTATCAAGCTGGTCGCTTCGGCCCGGCGCGAGGAGGGGGGACGCTATCGCCTCTCGGTAGAGCCGCGCGCGCTGCCCCTCGCGCACCCACTGGCGCGGCTGAACGGGCACCAGATGGGCGTCTGGCTGCGGACGGACATCAACGGGGAGATTTTCTTCAGCATCGAGGAGGAGAACCCCTACCCCACCGCCGCCGCGATGCTGCGCGACCTCGTGCTGCTGGCGCGGGGGAGGCGCGGCTGGTGAGCGGCTGGCTGGATACGCTGCGCGCTCAGGTCGAGGCAGGGCCGGGCGCGGGGAGCACGCTCGTCGTCGCCACGAGCGGCGGCGGCGACTCGGTGGCGCTGCTGCTGGGGCTGCACGCGCTGCGGGAGGAGCTAAACCTGCGGCTGGTGGTGGCGCACCTTGACCACATGCTGCGGCCCAACAGTGGCGACGACGCGGCCTTCGTGGGGCAACTAGCGCTGAAGCTGGGCCTCTTATGCCTGCGGGAGCAGCGCGACGTGGCGAAGCTGGCCGCCGAGCAGAGGCTGAACCTGGAAGAGGCGGCGCGGCGGGCGCGCTACGCCTTTCTGGAAGAGGCGGGGCAGGCCACGCGGGCTGACGCTATCGCGGTGGCGCACACGGCGGACGAGCAGGCCGAGACGGTGCTGATGCACCTGCTGCGCGGCGCGGGGCTGGACGGGCTGAAAGGCATGACGACCCTCGCGCGCTCCCCGGTTCCCGGCGCGGCGGTGCCGCTCTTTCGCCCCCTGCTGCTGGTGGAACGCGCGACGCTGAGAGAATGGCTGCGCGAGCATGGCGCGTCCTGGCGGGAAGACGCGACCAACGCGGACACGACGCGCTTCCGCAGCCGTTTGCGCCACCACCTGCTGCCCCTGCTGGACGAGGCGGCACCGGGCGCGCGGGCACGGATGGCGCGGGCGGCGAGCGTGCTGGCGGCGGATTACGCCTGGATGGAGGCGCAGACGGAGGCGGCGTGGAAGCAGGTAGCCGACCCGCGCGAGGCGTCCGTGCGGCTGGAACGCGCTGCCTTTCTGGCGCAGCCGGAGGCGTTGCAACGGCGGCTGGTGCGGCGGGCCTTCTTCCACCTCCGGCCTACCGCACGCGACCTCTCCTTCGAGCAGGTCTCGGAGGCCTTGGACGTGGCGCGGCGCGGCGACAATGGAATGCGGGCCACGCTGCCGGGTGGCCTCTTCCTCATTGTGGGCGACGCGGATTTGATGATAGGCGCGGTGTGGGACGTGGGCACGTCCCTCCATCTCACTTCCGGCGTCGTGCTGCCGGACGAGGGGGAGATGCAGGCAGAGGGGGTGTCGGTAACGGTGCAGGAGGTGGGGCGGGCGGCATTGCCGGACGAGTGGCAGGCACTGCCGCCGACGGTGGCCTTTCTGGACGCGGCGGCGTTGCGCTGGCCCCTGGCGATGCGCCCACCTGTGGCGGGCGACCGATGGGCACCGCTCGGCATGGGCGGGCAGACGGTTGACCTGCGCGACTGGCTGGCGAAGCGGAAGGTGCCCCTGCCGCAGCGCGACGTGATTCCCTTGTTAGTAGATGCCGGGGGGACTATTCTGTGGGTGGTGGGCGCGCAGGTGGGGGAGGCGGCGCGTGTCACCCCGGCAACGGAGCGGGTGATTCGTGTGACGGTGGCGCACCGTATGCTAGAAGAAGCAGGACGAGGAGAAGGATAGTAGGCCAGGCGGCACCGGACACAGAGCATCAGGGGGATAAGGCAGAGTTGCCCCCTCGAATCGTGCTCTGTGATTTCGGGTTGCTAGCAGGTGGAGGGTACGATGGCTGACCGTATCGGCCAGACGGACGGCAAGACGGCGGGGGACCACATCTGGAGCTTCCGGGGCTATCGGCTTTCGCCCGGTGAGTTCAACAACGCCATGATTCACATGTATCGTGGTGAGGTGACGCGCTCCAATACGTGGCGCGCCCGGCTGGATACGACGACGAACTGGGCGGTGGTGGCGACGGGCGCGACGCTCTCGTTCACCTTCGGCTCTGAGACCGCGCCGCACTTCCTCGTCCCTGTCAACACGCTGCTCATCACGCTCTTCCTCTACATCGAGGCGCGGCGCTACCAGTACTACGAGTTGTGGTCGTACCGCGTGCGCCTGATGGAGACGGATTTCTTCGCGGCGATGCTGGCCCCGCCTTTCCAGCCCAGCGAGACGTGGGCGACGCGGCTGGTGGATAGTCTGCTGCACCCCAAGTTTACCATCACCTTCTGGGAGGCATTTGGCCGCCGCTTCCGGCGCAATTACATGTTCATCTTCCTCATCCTGGGCTTTACGTGGATTCTGAAAATCGTGGTGCATCCTACGGTAGCCAGGAGCGTGGACGAGTTCCTCTTCCACGCCAGCGTCGGGCCGATATCAGGGGCTATCGTCATCGTTGCCGGATTGGCCTTCAACGTTGGCATGTTTGTGATGGGTGTGCTGACGGCGGGACTGCGAGAGTCGAAAGGCGAGGTCTTGCGGGAGACAGAGTTGCAGGGGCCGATGGAACTATTCCACAGCGCCGCCGATGTGATTACAGGTCACGGGCTGCACCTGCCGGGCCGCCACGAGCAGTTGGCGCACATCATCACGACCAAAGGCGAGGAGATGTCGGAACGCATCCTCCACACGATGGCGGCGGGTGTCACGGCGGTGAATGGCAGAGGAATGTATAGCGGGGAGGAGCGGATGGTGCTGCTCGTCGCCGTTCACCCGAATCAGGTGGCCGATTTGAAGCGGCTGGTGCGGGAGATAGACCCCAAGGCGTTTGTAATCATTCACCACGCGGAAGAGGTGATTGGGCCGGGCTTCCGCGCGCCCAGCTAGCGAATGCGGAAGTGGGAAGGCGGAATGCGGAATGGAACGACATCCACCATGTTCGTACTTTATGTCAACAAGGGCTTACATCATCGCCCTTCAATGTAAGCTTTTGTAAGCCGTACTTCACATAATCATCTATAGACTCCCACCCTGGCCTCCCGAAAGTGGTTTAGACGGCCCAATGCTGCTATGATGTCCGGCATGGATAGATGGTTCGAGACCCTTCGCGGTCTTTTTTGTTGTTGGAGCGGGACGCGCTGGGCGGCGCTCCTCCTCCTGCTTGCGGTGCTCGGCGGCTGCGCGGTGCCAACCCGGACCACTGAGCTTTTCAAGCCGCGCGTGGACCAATCCTATCTCTCGGCACAGGAAGAGCAGCCCGTCGAACTCAGTGAGGGCGTAACGCTCCGGCAGACCTTCTGGGCGAGCCACAATGGCCTGACGGGGGTGAGCCTGCCCCTGACAACGGGCGGACGCCCGAACGAGGGGGAGATTGTCTTCAGGCTGCTGGACGAGGCGGGAGAGGCGCGCCACGAGGAACGGCTCCCCGCCGCAGAGGTGGCGGACGGCGTGCCCCGCTCGTTCCGCTTCCCGCCAATCTTCGACTCGTCGCAGCGTGCCTACACGATTGAGGTGCGCGGCGACAGCCCCGCCGGAGCAGCCGTCAGCGCCCTGAGTGACGGGGCGGAGCGCTATCCGGGCCGCCTCACGCTGGACGGAGCGCCGCTCCAGGGCGACCTGCTGGCTGAGTGGAGCTACAAGACGACGCCGGGGCTGCTGGCCCATCACGCGGGGCGTGGCCTCGCGCGATATGGCCCGACGCTCTTCATCGTGGGGCTGTTGTGGACGCTGCCGGGGCTGGCCTTGCTGCCCTGGCTCCGGCAAAACGACGAGCAAGCATGGAGCATCCAAAGGCTGTGGGCAACAGCGCTGGCCCTGAGCGGCACGCTGCTCGTCATTCTGCCGCAGTTCACGCATCTGGTGGGGGTGCGGCTGGGCGGCTGGGCGGTCTGGGCGCTGATAGTCACCAGTGTCGCCGCCCTCGTGCTGGCCCGCCGGAGAGGGCTGTCATTCGGCCCGGTGGAGCGGCCCGACATCACGACTGGTCTCTTCTTCGCGCTGGTCGGCCTTCTTATGGTTAGCCGCTTCCTCGCGCTGCACCCGGTCTTCACGCCGATGTGGGGCGACAGCCTGCACCACACGCTGATTACGCAACTGCTGCTGGATAACGGCGGCATCTTCGAGGACTACCAGCCCTACGTACCCCTGGCGAGCTTCACCTATCACGGGGGCTTTCACCTGTTGAGCGCGTGGTTCAGTTGGTCCACGCCGCCCGGAAGCGCGCCACTGCCCGCCGCGAGCGCGGTCCTGCTGAACGGGCAGTGGCTGAACGTGCTGGCGGTGGTGATGGTTGGGCTGCTGGCGGAGGGGCTGGCGGCGTGGCGGGGACGGACGGAACTGGCGGGGTGGGCGGGGGTGCTGGCACTGCTCTTCGCGGGGCTGCTCGGCCCAATGCCCGCCTTCTACGTCAACTGGGGGCGCTACACGCAGTTGGCGGGGCAGGTATTCCTGCCGCCCGCGCTGCTCTGGATTCTGGAGGGGTGGCGACCGGAACGCGACCATCTCCGGCGGCTGGTGCCTGTGATTCTGGCGCTGGCGGCGCTCGCGCTGACACATTACCGCGTGATGATGATGCTCGCGGTGGGGGTGCCGCTCCTACTGGCGGCGCTGTTGTGGCCTGCGCGGCGGGAGGCAAGGCGCGGCACAATGGCGCTGCTGTGGCGGCTGGTGGTCACGGGGCTGGTGGTGGGGGTGCTGGTGCTGCCCTGGTACTGGACGATTGCGGAGGGGCTGCTGGTTCGGATTCTCGCCACGACGGTGACGGCGACGGGCGCGCCCACAGGCTCTACCTCCGAGTACAACGCGCTAGGCAACACGAGCCTGTACCTGC
>DASVVH010000278.1:0-12903 GCA_036386615.1 Ardenticatenaceae bacterium | reverse complement strand
AAGTCACGAACGTGGCCCATGCTGGCGAGCACCTGCCACTCGCTGCCGAGATAGCTCTGTATTTTCTTGGCCTTGCTGGGGCTTTCGACGATAACGAGTTTCTTCATAACCTATCCGCCGCGACAGCGCTTCACCTGCCCGAATCTCTCCACGATGTCGCTATTCTACCACCGACGAGCGACAGCGCCCGATGCGCCGCCCTGTGACTAACTTTAAGGCAGGCAAACTCCTCAGCACTATGAATTGGAAGCCTTCGGGGGTTGACTCGGAGCACATTTTCTGTGAGGGAGTTTAGCAACCGCCTGTCTCCTCACCTCTTCGCCATTGGCTGTTACACCGTCCACCGTCCACCGTCTACCGTCCACCATCTGCCTCCCTGGTTCATCACCCGCGCCTTTTGTGGTATGCTGCTGGCATGGAACTTCATTTTGAACATCGCTGGGACGTGACGCCCAGAGAGGCGATCGCCATCCAGCAGCGTCTGCGCGAGCAGGTCATCACAGAGGACCAGCTCGCTCCGGTGTGCCTCGTCGCAGGCGTGGATGTCGGCTTCGAGCAGGAGAACACCGTCACGCGTGCGGCGGTGGCCGTGCTCCGCTTTCCCGAACTGGACCTCCACGAGCAGGCCATCGCCCGCCTGCCCACCGCCTTTCCCTATGTGCCGGGCCTCCTCTCCTTCCGCGAGACGCCCGCCGTTCTGGAGGCCCTCGGCCAGCTACAGACGCTTCCCGACCTCCTGCTCTGCGACGGGCAGGGCATGGCCCACCCGCGCCGCTTCGGCATCGCCTGTCACCTCGGCGTGCTCACTGGCATCCCCGCCATCGGCGTAGCCAAGTCGCGCCTGACGGGCCACCATCAGGAGGTGCCCGACGAGCGCGGCGCGTGGCAGCCCCTCCTGGATCGCGGCCAGACCATCGGCGCGGCCCTGCGAACGCGCCCCGGCACCGCGCCGCTCTACATCTCCATCGGCCACCGCGTCAGCCTGGAGACCGCCATCCAATACGTCATGGATGCCACCACCCGCTACCGCCTGCCGGAGACCACGCGCTGGGCGCACAAACTCGCGTCAGGCAAATGAACGTGCCGAACTAAGGTTGGAAACTCACGCTTGCGAGGAAGATGTCAGATGGTGAAGAGAGAACAGCTTTGGCAGGCGCTCAAAGGGGTGCAGTTCCCTGGCTTCGACCAGAGCGTCCTCGGCGTCGTGCAGAGGCTAGAGGTTGAGGACGGGAACAGCGTAGTCGTCGGGCTGGGCATCGCCCACATGGGCGCGAAGGCGCATCAGGCCACCGCCGAGGCGATTGAAGCCGCCCTGACTGCCCTGCCCGGCGTGCAGTCCGTGCGCGTGGAAATCGAGCCGCGTAGCCAGCCCTTGCCGCCCCCTAGGGAAGCCCCGCGTCCGGGCATCCGCCGCGTCATCGCCGTCGGCAGCGGCAAGGGCGGCGTCGGCAAATCCACCGTCTCGGTGAACCTCGCGGTGGTGCTGGCTCAACAGGGGCTGCGCGTCGGCATCATGGACGCCGACATCTTCGGCCCGAATGTGCCGCGCATGCTCGGCGTCACGGAACTGCCGCCCACCGCGAACGGCGGCATCCCTCCCGCCGAGGCTCACGGCGTGAAGCTGGTCTCCGTTGGCCTGCTCGTCGGCGCGAATCAGGCCGTCGTCTGGCGCGGCCCGATGACCGACAAGATTATCCGCCAGTTCCTCAACGAGGTGGACTGGGGCGACCTGGACGTGCTCGTGGTGGACCTGCCCCCCGGCACGGGCGACATCGCCATCTCGCTCGCCAAACACGCGCAGCCCGATGGCGCGGTCGTGGTCGTCACGCCGCAGGAGGTGGCGCTGGACGATGCCCGCAAGGCCATCAGCATGTTCCGCCGCCTCAACGTGCCCGTGCTGGGGCTGGTCGAGAACATGAGCTACTTCGAGTGCGAGGAGTGCGGCACCCGCCACTTCCTCTTCGGTCAGGGCGGCGGCGAGCGACTATCCCAGGAACTAGGACTCCCACTGCTGGGGCAGATTCCCTTCGAGCCAACCGTCCGCGCGGGCGGCGACGAGGGTTCCCCTGCCGCCACCCACGAAAACTCCGTTGCCGGAACAGCTCTTCGGAACGTGGCCCAGCAGGTGCTGGAAGCACTAGCCACACAAGAGGCGCAGCAACCAACTTAGAGCTTCATTCAGCCACTGCCACCTCGGAGGCACGTGCGGGAAGGCGAACCGAGCGCAGGAAGAACAGTGCCATGAATCCGACCACCACGTAACCGAAGCCCTGAATATTCAGCACGGGCACGATGCCCACAACGTTCCCCAGCGTCCCCGCCAGCACCATCCCCGCGAACCGCAGTAAGGCACTGCTGGTGTTGATGGTCCCAAAGAGGCGTCCCCGAAACTCGTCCGACACGGAGGTCTGAAGCAGCGTCATGAAGCTGGTGCCGAAGGCCGCGCCCGGAAGCCCCACCAGCGCAATCAGGCCAATCACCAGCGCCAGCGATGGGATGTAGACCGGAAGGTTGAAGATTAGCAGGTCAATCAGCCCGAAAATAATCGCGCTCCATCCCAGGAGGCGAGCGGGCCGGACTCGTAGACGACTGCCCAGAGCCGCGATGACCACACCTCCGGTCAAGCCCCCAACAGCCTGCCCCGACATGATCCACCCGAATTCCAGTGCGCCGCCCCCCAACACCTCGTTCACGAAGATGACGAAGAGCACCGAGAAAATGCCTTCTCCAACGGAGGAGATGGCAACCATCACCAGGAGCGTCGCGAGGATGCGGTGGTGCTTGATGATGCGTAGCCCCGCGAGCCATTCCTGCCACACCGCCAGCCATGACGCCCTGGCGGAGGCGTGAACGACTTTCTCCCGCTCCGGTTGAGAGGTGACGGTGATGAGGGCGATGAGCACCGCCGCAATGACGTAGGTGGCGGCATCAATCAGGGCGATGCCGGAGAGGCCGACCAGCCCCCCAGCGAAGCCCCCCATCACCGGGCCAATCAGCCGGGCGAGGTCGTTGTTCAGGGAGTTGAGCGAGTTGGCAGTCAGCAGGTGCTCCTCGCCGACGAGGGTGGGCAGGAAGGCATTCTCGGCAGGGCCGAAGAACTGGCCGAGACTTGATTGGACGAAGGAGACCAGGTATACAATCCACAGGGTCTCGACGGAGCGGACGAAAAAGAGGGGCAGGATGGAGAGCGCCAGCAGGAGATTGGTAATCACCATCGTGCGCCTGCGCTCCCAACGGTCTACGAAGACGCCCGCAACCGAGCCGAGGAGAATCCTGGGAAGGGTGCTCGCCATGAACATCAAGCTCGTCGCCAGGGTGGAGTTGGTCAGTTGGTAGACGTAGAGGGGCAGGGCGATGAAGAGCATCCAATCGCCCGCCATCGAGATGAGGCCCCCGAACCAGAGCAGGGCGAAGTTGCGGTTACGCAGGGTTGCAAGCATGGGAATAGCGCGTTAAGTACCAATGGTCAAGACGACCTCTAAGCGGGCGTTATCGGACACGCTCTCGCAGGAGTTTTATAAAGGCGCGGCTCACTATAATTGATAATATTTAGTATGTCAACCCCCAGTATTGCGAAAAACTGATAAGGAATTTAATTTTCCTAACACAAACCCTACTCTCTGCTAAGTTTCCTGCGTCCTTGTCAGCACCTTATGGGCGAGGACCGAGGACTGACGCCCCCACATTTCCCGCATCGGAAGCATTTTGGTGGGGTGCCAGAGGGCAGGGGGCAGGGGGTGTATGTCAAAGTCGTACGGCTTGTAATATATCTGACAACTACAAATCAACTATTTATCACTATACTGGCCTTTTCCGCCCGCCAGTACTGGCCGTTACTGGCCTATACTGGCCTCTGGCCCGTGCGGCCCCTTCTCTCCTCCTTCGCCTACCCCACTTTGACACAGCCCTGGGGGGTCTTTGGGGAAGTTGAGGAAGGTGTAGGGCTGGCCGAAGGCGGGGCCGAGCGGCAGCGCGGGGTCGTGGCAAGGTGCGACTCCGCATTGCCAGTAACCGGAATAAACCTGATAGGTGCCCCTCCAGCAATAACAGAGGAGGGCTATGAATTCACTCATCGCCCTCCTCTTCATTATCAATTTAGAGTAGTTGTTGGCTATCCTAGCCAGCAGACAAGACGTGTTCGGGAGCGATTTTGAGAATCACGCGGGTCTCAGTTTGTGGACCGGGATAGGGGTATTTCCCGTTATACCGTTGGGACAGTTGGTTGATGTGTTCCTTGGCACCCTCTTCTGTGGTTTCAACCACTGGTCCTCGAATAGCCACATAGCGGTAGGGGTTCTCAGGGTCTATGATGTCAATCGCAACGTAGGGGTTGCGTTCAACGTTGCGGTCCTTCAGCCTTCCACGAGCCGTATTGACGAGAATATGCTCGCCATCAAAGCTCACCCACACGGGTGTTACCTGGGGCGTGCCATCCGCCATGATGGTAGCCAGGTGCCCGAACGCCTTCTTCTCGAACAAATCGTAATGTGACTCTGGTATACGTTCCATCTATCTCTCCTTGATATGAGCCGGACATTCCCCTGACTTTGAGCAAGGAATATGCCCTGTAACCTGACGACAATTAGCAAAGCCGCTCTGGATTGGTTCCGGGGCGGCTTGCTTTCTGTCTGGTATGGCCCTGAACGTCCCTACGATTATGGCAGGAGAGGCGCATAGCCAAGCGCATCGAGCAGGTCCGCGATGCGCTGGTGGCCCGCGTTGGATGGGTGGAGACGGTCCAAACTGAGGTAGCCGCGCGCCAGAGGGTCCTGGTTCCCCTGAGGGCCGTTGAAAGCCTCGGAGACCTTCGCGTAAGCGATGCCGTGCCGGGTGGCGGTGGTAGCGATGTGGCGGTTCACATCATCAAGGTAGGGCTTGAAGACCTGATAATCGTTCAGCCCGCCGTCGGCAGCCCAAGAATCATCGGTCTGGTCGCGACTGACGTAGGGATTGAAGAGGTCCATCGTGCGGAGCACGGTGTTGTTGGGGCTGCGGCGGGCCAGAATCTCCGCGAGAATGGCGTCCCAGTTGGATTTGAAGCCCTGCACCGTCGAGCGCAGGCAATCCTGATTGTCCGTGCCGCCACAGGTGCCCGCCTTGTAGCGGCTACGCGCTCGCAGGAGGTCGTTGCCGCCGATGTCCCAGGTGACGACCTGCGAGCGGGCAAGCGCGTCACCGTAGGCGGGGTCGTCGCGGAGCGCGTTCAGGAGGTCGCCGCTCGTCCAGCCATTGCGGGCAAGCGGGTTTAAAGCCACCGTGCGGCGGGAGCGGGTGCCGAGAGCGGTCCTGTAGCGCTCCACGTAGGAGACGATGCCGGGGAAGGCTCCGGTGGCGAGGGAGTCGCCCAGGGCGGTGTATTCGAGGGTGGTAGCAGGGGGCGCGGCTGGCGGAGCGCCGGTAGAGGGGCCGGGTTCCGGCACGAGCGCCACCGAGGGGAGTGCGCCGAGTTCCTTGGCGATGTCGCCGCCGTTGGCGATGGTCACTTGCCCCGCCCGCGCCCAAGGTACGTCCTCTCTCCATTCCTGAAGCACGGCCCGTTGCAGGCGAATGGCGTAATGGTTGCCCACGTCCGTCACTTCGGAGGTGGGCAGCCCGAAGAAGGTGAGCGGGTCGCTGCTGGCGAAGTAGGCCGCGCGAAGGGCGGGCCGCGCGTTCAGGAGCGCCTGCCGCTTCTCGACCACCTGCTGAAAGGTCAGCCCCGCGCCGTCCCAGCCGGGCGGAAGCTGGCGCGGGGTCTGCCGCGTCTGGAAGAGCGTTTCATCGAAGCCCGCGTGGTTCAGGTCGTCAAAGACGTTGACGAGCGCGACGCTGTTCGTGTCGGGCCGCCACTGCATGATGGCCTTCTGGAACGCCTGCGTGACGAACCCGTCGCGCTCGTACCGCCGCGAGATGGGGTAGCCAATCTGCTGCAAGCCCCAGCGCTCGAAGGCGGCGCGGAAGCGGGCCGCGCCATCGTCGCAGACGGAGAAGCCGCCCTGTCCTGCGCCCGTTTCCGTGAAGAAGCGGCAGGCGGGCTGCTGGGTGGTCGGGGCCGCAGTGACAGCAGAGGGGAGGCCCGATAGGGCCACGAAGAGCAGAAGGAGCGTGGCAAAGAGGATGCGGTTCAACGAGGTTTCCTTCTCTAGTCGCCATTCGGGCGAGATGCACCTGCTCCGGGGTCAGCCTTTTTCCAGGTGAACGTCGTCCTGCATCTCGAAGGCGAAGGGGAGCAGTTCGGGGAGCGTTACCAGGCGCTCCTCCCCTGCCGGGTTAGAGATGATGATTTCAGTATCGGGCGTGCCAAACTCCGCGATGACGGAGCGGCAGCCGCCGCAGGGGGCGGACAGTGGCTCCGCGATGACGTAGACGCGGCGCAGGCGGCGGTGGCCCGCGCTCACAGCGGAGACGATGGCGCTTCGCTCCGCGCAGATGGTCTGCGGAAAGGCTACGTTCTCCACGTTCGCGCCGCCGAAGATGGTGCCGTCCTCCATCTCGATGGCGGCACCGACGGGAAAGTTGCTGTAGGGCACGTAGGCGTTGCGGCGGGCGGCCAAGGCCACCTCGCGCAGTTTTTCATGGGTAGACACGCTCGGAGTTCCTCTTCGATACGATATTGCGAATTGATACCAACTCGTGGTTGGCCCATTATGGTATCATCCGCCCGCCCCAATCACAAAGCGACAGTCCAGGAAAGAAAAAGGCACGGCGCGAATGCCGTGCCTTTTCGTTTAGCGGAAGAGTCGAACCAGCTTGAGGTCCGTGCCTCCGCCCGGCTCAGGCGGGGGAGTGCCGTTCCCATTGGTGGAGTGGTCTGCGGTGCTCTCGCCATCGGCCTCGGCAGGCGGCTCGACGTGGTCTACGAGCACGCGCACGCTGGAGATGCGCCGCCCCACCATCGCCAGCACGCGGAAGGTGACGCCCTCCGCCTCCATGCGAATCTCGTCGCCGACGAGCGGCACGCGCCCCAGCGCCGAGTAGATGAGGCCGCCCACCGTGTCGTTCTGGTGCGTGGGCAGGCGCAGGTCCATCTCGTGATTCAGGTCGTCAATGTCGAGCAGGCCGCTGACGATGGCCTCGTACTCGTTGAGGAGCACGAAGGCTTCCTCCTCCGCGTCGTACTCGTCCTGAATCTCACCCACGATTTCTTCCAGCACGTCCTCGATGGTGACGAGGCCCGCCGTGCCGCCATACTCGTCAAAGACGATGGCGAGGTGGACGCGGCTGCGCTGCAAATCTCCAAGCAGTTCGTCGGCCATCTTGCTCGTCGGCACGAAGAGCGCGGGCCGCAGCACGTCCTTGACGGGTACGTCCATGCGCCCGTCGCGGAGATAGGCCAGGAGGTCCTTCGCGTAGAGCACGCCCGTGATACGGTCTATCGTCTCATCATAGACCGGGATGCGCGAGTGCCCCTCGCGGGTAATCAGGTCCAGCGCCTCCATCATTGAGAGGTCGCTGCGGAGGGCCACGATGTCCGGGCGCGGCACCATTATCTCGCGGGCGGTCGTCTGGCCGAGGGTGACGATGCTGTAAATCATCTCGCGTCCCTCCTCAGCGATTTCCGTGTCGTCATCGCCCACCACGCTTGCGAGGACGCGCATCTCCTCCTCGTCCAGCCGCTGCAACTCTTCCTCATCTATGGTCGCGAAGCCGGAGAGCCGCCGCGTCAGGCGCACCTGCGAGGCACGCACGGGCATCAGCGCGACGAAGAGGGAGTTGACGAAGGGGGCCAGGGCCGGGGCGACGCGATGCCGCCAGCGTGCCCCGGCGGCGGCAGCTACCGACTGGAGCAGCAGCGTGCCCAGCACCACCTCCAGAATGGCGATGCCTCCGTTGACGCCCGCCCCGTCGGCGATGGCGAAGGTCGCGCCCGTCGCCACTGCGATGAGGAGCGTGTTCAGCAGCGAGAGCGAGAAGCGCATCCGCTGTGAATCGTCTATGAGCCTCAGGGCGGTTGCCGCGCCACTCACGCCCTGCTCGTCCAGGGCGCGCACGCGCGAGCGACTGATGGTAGAGAGCGCCGCCTCCGCCGCTGCCAATACCACGATGAGCAGCAGCGCCAGCCCCAGCACGGCGAGCGCTGCCCAACGACTGTCAACGTCCAACAGGAACTCCTTCTGCGATGCCCAGGACAGTGAATGGCTACCCCTGGCAGCCTGCACGCGGGAAATTTCCTCGCGCCTGAATCGTGTATGGATGTCCGGGGCTGATGGGTACAACTCCGCGATGGACCACCCATCGCGGACTACTATCAGGGTCTGGCAGGCAGACCCTCCGCTCGCGTAACGATGCTGCCGTCCTCTACGGTCGCGTTTTCGAGGACGAGGTTGGGGCCAAGCTCGCAGTTCGAGCCAACAATGGTGCGGCCCCTCAATATAACGTTCTGGTGAATCGTCGTGTCACGCCCAATCTGAACCTCCGCGTCCATCCAGACGGCGGAGGGGTCCACCAGGGTCACGCCCTCCGTCATCCAGTGCTCGCGGCGGTGGCCCCAGAGCACCTGGCTCGCCTCGGCCAACTGGACGCGGTTGTTGATGCCCATCACCTCGCGTTCGTCCACCACCAGCGCCTCGACGGGGCGGTGCTGCGAGACGGCGAGGGCTA
This sequence comes from Ardenticatenaceae bacterium, assembly GCA_036386615.1. Classification (GTDB taxonomy): domain Bacteria; phylum Chloroflexota; class Anaerolineae; order Ardenticatenales; family Ardenticatenaceae; genus DASVVH01. The sequence goes on along the minus strand of DASVVH010000278.1, from coordinate 4,323 downwards.
TCATATCGGTAAGGAAGTACTCCCCGCGCGGCGTGAGTTGCAGCCGTTCCAGATTCGCCCACAGCCAGGGACCGTCGAAAATCATGATGCCGCTGTTCGACTCGCGGATGGCGCGCTGCGCCTCGGTCGCCTCTTTGTGTTCGACTATCGCCGTTACCGCTCCGAACTCGTCGCGGACGATGCGCCCGTAGCCTGTCGGGTCGTCGGGCAGAAACGAGAGAATCGTCACCATCGGCCCCCGCTCGCGGTGGTGGACGATGGCCGTGTGCAGCGTCTCGGCGCGGATGAGCGGCGTATCCCCGTAGAGGACGAGCACCGTCTCCGCGCCCGTGCCCTGTAGAGCCTCTTTCGCCTGCATGACGGCGTGGCCCGTGCCAAGCTGCTGGGCCTGCATGGCGAAGCTCACCTCTGGGCCGACCACCTCGCGCACGGTCTCCGCGCCATGCCCAATGACGAGGACGCACTGGTTCGGGTTCAGGCCGCGCGCGGTGGCGAGCACCTCCAGAATCATGGGCCGCCCGGCGACGGGGTGCAGCACCTTGGGCAGGTCACTTTTCATGCGGGTGCCCATTCCCGCCGCGAGAATCACGATGTCGAGCATGAAGGTTCCGGGTGGTTGGTCCAAACATAAAAAAACCCGGCAACGGAACTCACGACTTTCCGCGCCTGGGTCTTCGGTTTCGGTCTGGCTGCCGCGCCCCGCGAAGGGGCCTGGCTGAGTATGGGTCTTCCGGTGTCACAACAGTAGTGCTAGGTTACGAATGGGTGTTAAAGCAGGTTGAGTTTAGGCGATTAGGGGGCAGTTGTCAACAATTGGGAAAGCGGCGCAGGATGAGGGCGAATTGGTGTCCGGGGCACTTTATGTGAAGAAGGGCTTACAAAAGCTTACATTGAAAGGCGATGATGTAAGCCCTAGTTGACATAAAGTTGTACCCAAGGCAGATTGCCGGAGAGCGCGATGCACTTGGGTCGGTGTACCACAAGGGATTGTCAATGACGCGCGTGATTGGCTTCGCCTCGTATGGCACCGCGTTAGAGCGAAAGTTGCGCGATTTGCCAGCTACTTCCAGTATTGGTGTTAGGAGTGACGCAGTTGAGGGGCGAGGTAACGGCCAATGGCTCAAAGCCGCCCACCACTACCAGTTGAGAGGGAGCGCTCTACAGAGTTAGCGACGCGGAGCAACGGAGCGGGCACCGCCCAGAGGGCACCCGCCGCGCTCCCGGCTTGTTCCAACTGCGTAACTGTAGTAGTACATAGGTTTAGCATACAGGTTTACCCCAGTCACGAAGGAAAGCCCAAGCGTGCTAACGCTCTACGCTAGGTGTGTTGCTGGGTGGATCCCCTTAAGGTCGCTTCGCAGATTCACTTCGTTCAGGATGATATGGCTGTAGCTAGACCTTACTTGATGTACCAGTGTGTTAACCTCGTGAAACAGTACACGTAACTCCTAGTTGTATCAGGCTTCCATTACCCGCTATCCGCCGCAAAGGAGATTCAGATGCCAACCCAAGCTCGTGGAGCCATCGCGCGCGTCCCAGGCGCGCCTGTCGAAATCGAGGAGTTTACATTGGATGATCCGGGCGTGCGCGACGTGGTGGTGCGTATCCTCGCTTCGGGTGTGTGCCACACGGACCTGGGAATCAAGAGTGGCACGTATGGTACTGAGGGGTTTCCGTTCCTGCTAGGCCACGAGGGGGCGGGGGTGGTGGAGCAGGTGGGCGCGGCGGTGACGCGTGTGGCGGTGGGCGACCATGTGATGCTCAACTGGCGCGCACCGTGCGGGGAGTGCCGTTTCTGCCTGCGCGGCGAGCACAATTACTGCGCCTCCAGCCGCCACGCGGAGAACAAGATGCGTGGCATGGATGGGGAGCCGCTGAACGCGGCGCTGGGGATTGGCACCTTCTGCACTCACACGCTGGTGGACGAGGTGCAGTGCGTGAAGTATGACGCGGACCTGCCTGCCGCGCCTATTTCCCTGATTGGATGCGGCGTCGTGACGGGTGTCGGCGCGGCTCTGTACTCGGCTCAGGTGCGGGAGGGCAGCAGCGTGGCGGTGTTTGGCTGCGGCGGCGTGGGCGACAGTGTGATTCAGGGGGCGAAGATTGCCGGGGCCACGCAGATTATCGCGGTGGATGTTGACCCGCAGAAGCTGGAGTGGGCGAAGGCGTTCGGTGCCACGCACACGGTCAATGCCCGCGAGGTGGACCCGGTCGAGGCAGTAAAGGCGCTGACGGATGGGCACGGGGTCAACTACTCCTTCGAGGCGGTGGGTACGCCGCAGACGCTGGAACAGGCGCTCTTCTGCCGTGACCTCGCGGGGACGTGCGTGTTCATCGGCGTGCCGGGGCCGGGTCCGAGGCTCGACGTTGACATGCAGCGGTTCTTCGACGCGGGCGGGAGCCTGACCGTCTCGTGGTACGGCAACTGTATTCCGGCGCGTGACTTTCCGATGCTGGTGGCGTGGTACCGACAGGGCAAGCTGGACCTGGACGCGCTCGTCACCCGCGAGATTAGCCTTGAAGAGACAGAAGAGGCGTTTGACGCCATGAAACGGGGCGAGACCCTGCGTTCCGTCATTGTCTTCAGGGATTGAGGGCGCGCTTATGTTCTCACTAATCAAGAGGCTTACCGAGCTTACCGGACCCGTCGGCCAGGAAGGGGCTGTGCTGGACTTCGTCGAGGAGGCGTGGCGCGAGCAGGGAGCCAGCGTGGAGCGGAGCCGCATCGGGAACGTGGTGGCGCGGGTGGGCGGTGCGGGGCGGAAAGTGGTGCTGGTGGCGCACGCTGACGAGTTGTGCTTTCTGGTGCGGGCCATTCACGAGGACGGCTTTCTGTGGCTGGCTAATGGGCAGGGCTGGCAGCGCACTACGAGTTTCCGCAATGGGTTTACCATCGGGCAGCGGGTGCGGGTGCTGGCCCGCTCCGGGGAGCTTCCGGGCGTCATCAGCACGGTGACGGGCCATCTGGCGAGCATCGCGCTGGACGAGCCGAGGGAACTGACGTGGAGCGATTTCTGGGTGGACACGGGGCTGCCCCGCGATGAACTCCTCGCGCGCGGGGTCACGCCGGGAACAAGGGTCATCTGGGACGCGCCTACCGTACAGTTTGGCGGGCATGTGGTAGGGAAGGCGCTGGATGACCGGGTGCCGCTGGCGGTGCTGACGGAGGTGTTGAGGCGGGTCGCGCCGGATGAGCTTGGCTGTGAATTGACGCTGGCCTGCACGGTTCAGGAGGAGATTGGGGTGATTGGTGCCTCGGCGCTGGCGCTGGAGGAGCGGTTCGACGCGGCGATTGCGGTGGAGGTGGGAATGGCGGGCGACATCCCCGGCGTGGAGGAGCGGGATGGACCGCTACGGCTGGGGGCGGGACCCGTGCTGGTGCATAAGGACTCTCTGGTGCATTACGACCACGCGCTGACACGCCGCCTGGAGGAGGTAGCTAGCGAGGCGGGCATCGGCATTCAGCACGCGGTGTTCGGCTCGTTTGGGAGCGATGGGGTGGCTTTCATGAAGGCGGGTACGCCGAGTGCCCTGGTGGCCTTCCCTACCCGGTACACGCACACTCCCTTTGAGATGGGGCATCTGGGCGACATCGAGGCGCTGGTGAGGTGGCTGTGTGCCCTGGTACGCGAGGGGCTGGGCTAGCTGCCTGCAACGGCGCGTCAAAGTAAGTCGAGGGCAAGATTCACACGATTGCCGTTGCTCTGAACAGGGGTGGCGTAAATGGCCCTGTAAGAATAGCCGTGCTACAAGGGGAAGGCCCAGGCGCGAGGGTGCGACTGCTGGACGACCTAGAGCTTCTTGAGCATCGAAATAGTATCGAAGAGGCGAAGCAGGCATTGCGCGATGCTCGTGCTGTACGAGTTGCTCAAGCCGGGGAAGAACCCGCAATTCCTTTGCCGCCACCGCCCCGTCGGTAACTACAAAGAGAGCGCCCGATTAGGGCGCTCTCTTTGTATTCCCGCTCCGCTTTTGTACCCCGTCCCGCTCCGCTTACTCTTGCTCCCTCAGAGCGTCCACCTCGCTGTTAGGCACCGCAAACAGCCTAGTACCTAACGCCTCGAATCGCTTAAACTCTGTTAGGCCATCGTCTTCTGAGGGAAGACTCTTTTGTTCAGTAGGCATGGCTTATCCCCTTATGACTTGCTCTGGTTGGTGCCGTTATACGTGCAGCAAGTGGAAGAAAGCGCAAAAGCCCCTACAGAGGGGCTTTTGCGCTGATAATATGCAAATTAGTACCGAGGCCCCCTTGTTTGTAGACGCCACGTATACTAGTATATAATCGTCGCTTGCAAGAGCTAGCGCGTTTAGACTCAGAGAAAG
>DASVVH010000277.1:0-20690 GCA_036386615.1 Ardenticatenaceae bacterium | reverse complement strand
CGCCCCCTGCCAGCCCAGGAAATTGGTGATGTTCTGAGGCGTGGCAAAGGCGGAGTTAGAGGGGAGGTGCGTGGTCAGCCAGAGCGGCCCGGCGACGCAGATTGATGCAAAGATGGAGCGGGTGAGCATGCTCAGGTTCATGGTAGTGCTGTGATTCTCCCGGTGTAGAGTGCGTAGGCGAGTAAGAGAAGGGCGGCGAGCAAAAGCCCGTGAAGGAGGCAACTGGTAACCTTGCGTATCAGGCCGAATATCCAGAGGCCAACAAGGACCACTATGGCGATGACGATGAAGCTGTTGATTTCCATAGGTTTTACGCGCTGAAGTGAGGGTGTAGAAGGGGTGCAGGTGGAATCCTGCAAGTTCCCTTCCACGTCACGACATGCGGCGAGTTATCTCTTCTCAGAGATGTAGAAGTAGTTAGCAATACCTATGCCACTTCTGGTGATGACGGACGACGACCGACGACCGACGACCGACGACCGCTAACGACTTTAACGGCATGTCGAACATGGAAGGGGAAATAGACGATAGGGGCGTTATACAAAAAGCCCCGCCTTTCTTTGTGAAGGCGGGGCCATTCAGTTCGGGGATGGACGGCGTGCTGCTCTAGCGCAGGGAGGAGGGGAGAATGCCCATCTGGTTGCGGTACTTGGCGACGGTGCGCCGCGCGACCTGATAACCAGCCTCCGAGAGCCGTTCGACCAACTGCGCGTCGGTCAGTGGCTCCGCCTCTTTCTCGATAATCTCGCGCAGTACGTCCTGCACGCTCAGGGCCGCCTGGAAGAACTTGGCGAAGGAAATCACCTGCCCGCCGGGCAGCATGACGTATTTGTCCGCCGTCGCGCGCGAGACGGTGCTCTCGTGCAGGTCGAGCGCGTCGGCGACCTCGGCGCGGGTCAGGGGACGAAGCTCGCGCCAGCCGTGCCTGAGAAACTCGGTCTGCCGCTCCACGACGTAGAGCGCTACCCGTTTCATCGTGCGCCGCCGCTCGTTGATGTGGCTCGTGAAGGCCCGCGCGCGATTGACATAAGATTTTACGTGGTCCGCGTCGTCGCCGCTCACCTGATTATCCGCTACGGTAATCTGCTCCGCTAGTTCGGTGTACATCGGGTTGATGCGGAGCGCGGCGCGGCGGCTCTCGACAACCGAAACTTCGAACTCTTGAGGGTTATCGTCCCTCGCGGTAATAACGATGTCGGGGGCGATAAATGGCGTATCGCTGACCGAGCGCCAGTGCTCGACTTCCGAGATGTCCGCGATGGGGAAGGGGCGCAGGTGGTTGCGGATGAAGTCCCGCGCCGCGATGACATCCTCATAGTCCACGCCTAACTGGTTGGCGATGTGGCCGTATTTGCCCTCGCCCAACTCGACAAGGTGCTGCTCGACGATGGGGCGGGCAAGCGCCGGGGCCTCGCCTAGCTCTTCCCAGCGGCGCAACTGGATGTCCAGGCATTCCTGCACGTTCCGCGCGCCCACGCCGAGCGGGCCGACACTCTGAAGCGTGCCGAGCACCTGGATGACCCGCTCCTCGTCCACGCCGAGGGTCTTGGCGACCTCTTCCACCGTCGTGTCGAGCAGGCCGCTCTCGTCGAGGCTGCCGCACAGGTACTCCGCTATGAAGTAATCCTCTTTCGGCAGGATGGCGACGAGTTCATACATGAGCGCCTCGCTCAGGCTCATCTGGTTGGCGATGAGGGTGAACGGGTCGAAATCTTCGTCGTACTCCTGAGTCTGTCCGGGCGACTGCCAGTCGTCGTCACCCATGCCGTCACAGCGCGGGCAGGTGCCGTTGAATAGCCGCTCGCCGCAACGCATACACGAATCGTCGTTGTCCAGCAGTTCAAGCGCGGGGTTTTCGGAGATTTCCTGGTGGATTGCCTGTTGCAACTCGTGGGAGGAGAGAGCGAGGATTTGCGTGAATGTGACGAGTGTGGGGGATGGACGTTGTTCCATCCGGTCAAACTGGTACTGACCAGTGTCAAGGTTCATCTCCATAGAGATACACCGGCTCCTTTACCGTTATTAAGTGGTGCTGGATATGTTATTACTACTATCTTATAGTATAGCGGCTCTGGCAAGCTTGGGCTATTGGCACAAAAGTTGCATGCAGGAGGCGCTAGAGAGACTAGGAGAACGGTAAAAGCAAGAATGTTGCCAACTTTTACAGAGTTGGTGTCTGTTGGCTATTGTTGGTTACTGCGATACTCACCGAGATAGACGAGATTGAGAAATGAAGGACGAGGCCCAGGCGAATCCCCGCGCCACGCTGCTCGTCGTTGATGACGACGCGGCGATTGTGGAGTTGATTCAAAGCCTGTTCGAGGATGATTTGAACGTCGTCTGCGCCCATGACGGGTGGGAGGCGCTCTCTGTGGCTGCCGAGCACCAGCCGCAGGTGGCAATACTCGACATCATGATGCCCGGTATTAACGGGCTGACGCTGACGGAGGAGCTTCGCAAACTGCCGTGGGGGCAGCGGCTCCGCGTCTTCATCATGTCCGCGCACCGGGGTCTCATTCCAGAGGTGGAACGGCTAAATGTCGAGGGCTTCCTGGCTAAACCTTTCGAGCCGGACTACCTGATGGAACAGGTGCTGGCCGCCTCCGACGGCGAGTAATCGGTTCAGGCTCACGGCCTCTTGTTAGCGCCTGATTCGTGTGCGCCCCGCGCCCGGCCCGCCAAGTAACCCCTCCATGCCCCCTCGCCCCACCGGTCTCTCGCGCCACCCTGACTTCCTGAAATTCTGGGCCGGGCAGACCATCTCCCTCTTTGGCTCCAACATCACCTATCTCGCCCTGCCCCTCACGGCAATCCTCCTTCTTGATGCGACGCCGGGCCAGATGGGCATTCTGACCGCGCTGGAATTCGCTCCCTTCCTCCTGTTCGGCCTCCTGGCGGGTGCCTGGGTGGACCGCCTGCCTCGCCGCCCCATCCTCATCGCGACCAACGTGGGGAGTGCCCTGCTGGTGGCCTCCATTCCCATCGCTGCCCTCGCTGGCGTGCTGCGAATTGAACAGCTTTACGTTGTGGGATTCCTGGCCGGTACGTGCAAGGTCTTATTCGACGTGGCGTACATGGCCTTCCTGACCTTTCTGGTGGGGCGTGAACATCTGGTCGAAGGCAACTCCAAGATGGAAACCACCAGCTCCATCGCCCAGATTACGGGGCCGGGTCTCGCCGGGGCACTCATCGAGGCCCTCACCGCGCCCGTCGCCATCGCCGCCGACGCGCTCTCGTTCCTCGTCTCCGCGCTCACGTTGAGTACCATCCGTGCCGAAGAACCCGTCCCACCCCCACGCGACAAGAGCCGGAGCATCCTCGGCGACATCAAAGAGGGGCTAGCCATCGTGGCGCGCAACCCCTTCCTGCGTGCCATCGCGGGGGCGGCCTGCACCAGCAACATCTTCGACGGTATCCTGAGCGCGGTTTACCTGCTTTACATAACAGAGGAGCTAGGCGTCGCCTCCGTCTGGATAGGCATCATCTTTGGTGTCGGCAGCGTCGGCGGCCTGCTGGCGAGCCTTGTGGGGCAGCGTGCCGTGCGCCGCTTCGGCCTGGGCACCGTCATCATCGCGGGCATGGTGCTGGGCGGGGCATCGCTGCTGCTTCTCCCCCTCGCGGGCACGCTGCCCCTCGGCGGTGTGGTCGTTCTGCTGCTGGCGTTGCAGTGGCTGCGCGGCTTCGGCATCATCACCTACAACATCAACGCTATCAGCCTCCGGCAGGGAATCACACCGGATGCCTTGCAGGGCCGCGTGAACGCCACCGGGCGCGTTATCGCCTTCAGTTCGCTGCCTATCGGTGCCCTCATCGGCGGGGCGCTCGGCGGGCGCATTGGCCTTGAGCCTACTGTGGTGATTGCGGCTGCCGGGTCGCTTCTCTCCGTGCTGTGGCTCCTCTTCTCTCCCATCCGCTTCCTCCGCGAGCAACCCCCGCCTCTGGCGTGGATGGAGGGCCAGGTGTCATAGGGTCGCCCGCTAAACCCTGCGACAGCCATCCGCTTATCAAAGAAAGAGCGCCAGCAACCGCGTTGCTGGCGCTCTTTTATAGTGTTCCAGAAGGAATCAGGGTAGCGCAACACCCAGCGCCCGCGCCCGCTCTGCCAAATCTTTGGTCGTGATGCCCAGACGTTTCGCCGTCGCTGGCACCTGATTTCCGGTGATGCGGAGCGCGTCTTCCAGCGCCATCCGCTCCGCCTGCGACAGAATCTCCGTCAGGTTCGTCTGCTGCCGCACCAACTCCGACACGTTCACCGAGCGGTCGCGGGCGACATTCTCGTTGAGAATCAAGTGCTCCGGGCCAATCATCCGCCCCTGCGAGAGCACGACGGCCCGCTCGATGGTATTCTCCAACTCGCGCACGTTGCCGGGGAAGTTGTAGTTCAGCAGTAGCTCCATCGCCTCTTCCGAGATTTTCGTGGGCGTCCGGCTGTTGGCGGGGCGATACTTGTCCAGGAAGTGAGCCACTAGGAGGGGCAGGTCTTCCATCCGCTCGCGCAGTGGCGGTAGCTGGATGGCGATGACGTTGAGGCGGTAATACAGGTCCTCGCGGAAGTTCCCCGCCGCGACCTCCTGTTGCAGGTCCTTGTTCGTCGCCGTAATCACCCGCGCGTCCACCGTGATGGTCGTGTTGCCGCCGACGCGCTGGAACTCGCCCTGCTGGAGAATGCGGAGCAGCTTCTTCTGAGTGCTCAACGACATCTCGCCGATTTCGTCCAGGAAGATGGTTCCCTTGTCCGCCATCTCGAAGTGGCCCTTGCGCCGCTCGATGGCCCCGGTGAACGCGCCCTTCTCGTGCCCGAAAAGCTCCGATTCCAGCAGCGTCTCAGGCAGCGCCGCGCAGTTGACCTTGATGAACGGCCCGCGCCGCCGCCGTGAGTTCGCCTGAAGCGTGTCGGCAATCAACTCCTTGCCCGTGCCCGTCTCCCCCGCGATGAATATCGTCGAGTCGCTTGTCGCCACGCGCCCAATCGTCTTGAAGACCACCTGCATCGGGGCGCTGTTCCCCACGATGCTATCCTGAATCGCCCGCCCGTCCAGCGCCTCCTGCAACTCCTGCACCTGCGTGGCGAGGGCGCGGTGCTCGAAGAGCCGCCCCACCACCAACTGCACCTCGTCCAGGTCGAGCGGCTTCACCAGATAGTCGAACGCGCCGGACTGCATCGCCTGGATGGCCGTGCTGCTCGTGCCGTGTGCCGTGATGACGATGACGGGCGCGTCCACGCCCGTGCCGAACATCTCCTGCAAAATCTGGAGACCATCCTTATCGGGCAGGCGAAGATCGAGCAGCACAAGATCGTAGGTGTGCTCCTTCAGGCGCTCCAGCCCTTCGCTGCCCGTCCCGGCGGTGTCAACGCTATGCTCTTCGCCCAGCACCTCCTGAAGGCTCTCTCGGATGGCGCGGTCATCGTCAACGACGAGAATGCGGCGGTCACTCATGGATTTGCTCTTTCGGGGCACAGAGGTAGTCAATGACGAATCACTGCGGCGATTTCTGCTCGTACCACTTTCCCACTCATATAAAGGCACTCACTTGTCGCCCTCAGTAAGGGCGGGACCGGAAGGAAACAGATCCAAGGGGTATCATCCATCGGCACCTCAAGACTGCCGAAGTAAGGAAACCTTGGGCAGTCGTCAAGCAATATTGGTATGGGCGGGTTAGAGAGCGTCGGTGTTACTATAGATTATACCCTACCCTTTCAAAACTGCAATCTGAATATCCCTGTACGAGAGGGCAGCCCTGAATTTAGGTATGGCAGTACTTCTCCCCCTCGCCAGACGAGAGTATTCTAGTACTCTCAAGCCTCGGCGCGACCCTGAGGTAGATGTGCCGTTGTGGACTATTCATGGCGTGAGACTTGCACACTCCAGAGCGTCGGAAGGTTATACCTGCTTACCACAGCCAGCGAATCTTCCTCCTTCCCGGACACAGCACCACAGAACCCCATCGCACGGAAAGACGGGCCGCACATGGTCGCTTTCCCGGCTACCACACCGGAGCTTTCAACCACTCTACAGCGCATCCTGCGGCTGGCGCAACAGGCGATTCCCTTCGATAGAGGCGCGATACACCTGATTCACGACGGCGCGCTCTGGGTGCAGGCTGTCTATACCACGCCGGGCGTGCAGGTGGACCCCAATCTCGTGGGCCAACGCATTGAACTCGGCCAGGGATTCTGCGGCCATGTCGCGACGACAGGGCAATCCTTCCTCAGCCCCGTTGTCGCGGAAGAGACGCGCATCAGGCCCGCGCGCTACACGGGCGCGAACCTGCTCATCCAATCCTTCCTGGGGCTGCCGCTCTGCTGGGAGGGCGAAGTCATGGGCGTTCTTGAGATGGACTCCCACACGCCGCGCTTCTTCCAGCCGCAGCACGTCGAACTCGCCGCCGTCGTCGCCGACCAGGCCGCTCTCACCATCTTCAACGCCCGCCTCGCGGCAGAGCGGCAGCAGTGGGCGATGCGCCAGCAGGCCCTGCTTCACTCCGTCGAGGCCATGAACTCCTCGCTGGACCTGAGCGAACTCCTCCAGCGCATCATCGCCCACGCCTCCGCCATCGCGGAGGGCGAGGCCGTGCTGGGTATTCTCGACGGCCCCGTGCTCTACTTCGACCCCACCCCAGACCTCCCGCTCGCTTCACCGGGCAGCCGGAGCTATCACGATTGGCCGGACGGCGAACTCTACAACCCGCTCCGCGCGCAGACGGCCCAACCCCTGAGCGCCCTCCCTCCCGAACTGCGGGACCACTTCGCGGACCCCGGCCCCGCCCTCGCCCTGCCCATTCTGGATGTCCAGCAGGGGCCGCTCGGCGTGCTCGTCATCGCGCGTCCGGCGGGCGCGGCTACCTTCTCGGACGAGGAGGTTCAACTGCTCAACGCCCTCGCGCATCAGGCAGCCCTTGCTATCTCCAAGGCGCGGATGCTCCAGCGCGAGCAGGAAGAGCGGCGCGTCAACGAGGTGCTGCGCCAGATAGCCGAAGCCCTGAGCGGCAGCCTCGACCTCGACAGCGTTGCCAACGTCGTGCTCGCCCGCCTCGGCGAGTTACTTCCTTTCGACTGCGCCACCCTCGGCCTGCTGGAAGGCATCCACCTGCGCTTCATCGCGGGGCGCGGGGCGCTAAACCTGCCACCCGGCGAGGTGGTTCCCCTGGATGACCTGCTACTCTCGGCTACCGTCATCAGAAAGCGAAAACCGCTGAGGCTGGATGACGCCACGCAGGGCGAGTACCACCGCGCGGCCCGCTTCAGCCCCAATCTCTCCTGGCTCGGTGTTCCCCTCATCGCCAATGATGAGGTGATTGGCATCATCTCTCTGGACAAGGCGGAAGCCGCCGCCTACGACGAGCACGATGTGCAGCGGCTACAGATTTTCGCCTCCCAGGTCGCCATCACCATCGAGAACACCCGCCTCTTGCAGCAGGCGCGCCGCCGCCAGGCCGAGTTGCAGGCACTCACCGACTACAACAACCTCCTCATCGAGACAAGCCCCGTCGGCATCGCCGTTGTGGACCCGGAGGGGCGCTTCGTCCGCGCCAATCCCGCTTTCAGGAACATCGTCACCACGCGCGGGCAGGAGATTGCGGGGGCCGATGTAACTGAAGTTTTGTCTGGCCCGGAACAGGCGGAACTTCGTGACCTCATCGCCAGCACGCTCCAGTCACAGGCCCCCACTCGCATCGAGGACTTCAAGTTCCCCAATCAGGACGGCGGCCCCTGCTGGCTCGACCTCGCCTTGAACCCGTTGCGTGGCCCCGACGGCTCCGTCACGCGCCTGATGATGACCGTCACCGACATCACCCAGCGCAAGCAGATGGAGGAAGACCTGCGGAAGCGCAACCTCCGCATCGAGCAGCAGTTGAACCAGCACCGCGCCCTCTACGAGATTGGCGCGCAGATTAACGCCGTGCTCAATGTGCAGGAGGTGCTTCAAAGCCTCATCACCAGTGTTCGCGCCATCTTCGCGGTGGACGGTCTGAGCCTGATGATGCCCGACGAGCGCACCGGAACGTTCGAGACCACGAGCACGGTCGGCCTCTCCGAAGCCTTCCTTGAAAGCGAGAAGGCACACTTCAGGGAATCGGCGGGCGGGCTTGCCATCGAGCGGCAGATTCCCGTCCTGGTGCAGGACGTGGCCGCCAGCGAGCGCATGAGTTCCCTGCGTGAGGCGGCGCGGCAGGAGAGCATCCATACCGCCCTCTACCTCCCCCTCGTCTTCCGCGAGGAGGTCATCGGCCTGATGGCGCTCTACCATCGCGCGCCGCGCCAGTACACCGTTGAAGAGATGGAATGGCTCGCCACCTTCGCCAATCAGGCCACCACCGCCACCAAGAACGCGCAGTTCCACGCCTCCATCGTCGAGAGCCGCAGCAACCTTCACGCCATTCTGCAATCCATGACCGATGGCGTCCTCGCCACCGACTCTCAGGGCTACATCACCTACATCAATCAACCGCTCTTCGATCTGCTGGGCATGCCGAAGGACGACGCGTGGGTTGGCCGGAGCGCCGAGGGCCTCTGGGCACACTTGCAGCGTACCTTCCCCGCGCTGCCCAGCTTTGACCGCCTTGGCCGTTCGGAAGATGTCGTTCGCACCGAGATTCACGCGCGCGGCGGCGAGGATACGTGGGGGCGCGAGATACAACTCGTCTACTCCCCCATTGTGGACGAGGGCGGCGGCACGGTGGGGCGGCTGCTGCTTCTCCACGACATCACGCAACTGCGCGCGGGCGAGCGCACCAAGGATGAACTCATCTCCATCATCAGCCACGAGCTTCGCACGCCCATGACCTCGATTCTGGGCTACAGCAAACTCCTCGTAGACCGCCCGGACGCCGACCTTGAGCGCCGCGCTCGGTGGGCCGAACTCATCCTCGACAAGAGCCGCCTCCTCACCCAACTCGTCAACGAGGTACTGGACCTCTCGCGCCTGAACATGCAGCGCCTCGACCTCCACCTCGAACCTACCGACCTGGCCGCTCTGGCCCACCGCGTGGCCGACGAACTGCGCGTCACCACCACGCGGCACATCATTCGCGTGGAAGCTGACGAGAATCTGCCGCCCGTTCCGGCAGACCTGCACCGCATGGACCAGATGCTTACCAACCTCGTCACCAACGCCATCAAATACTCGCCGGACGGGGGCGAGATTACCCTCAGCGTGGCGCGGGATGATACCTGGCTCACGTTGAGTGTCAGCGACGAGGGCATGGGCATCGCGCCCGAACACCACGAGCGCATCTTCGAGCCATTCTTCCGCGTGGACCACAGCACCACGCGCAACGTCTACGGCACGGGCCTCGGCCTCTCCCTGGTCCGGGGCATCGCCGAGGCGCACGGCGGCGACGTGTCCATCCAGAGCGCCGTGGGCGAGGGCACCACCTTCCGGGTTCGCCTCCCTCTCCGCGCCCCACAGCAGGCCGTGACTGGCGACCACTAATGCCTTGAATACCATAATGCAGAGGGTGAAGGAGATAATGGTTGAACTAGGACGGAAAATATAACCCACACATCATTCAGGATACGGCAGGCAACGTCTAGCTACAGTCATGTCATCCTGAACGAAGTGAATCTGCGAAGCGACCTTAAGGGGATCCACCCAGCAAGGTTCCTATCTAGGGTGATAGCACGCTTCGCACCCTTGACGACTTGGCTGAATCTATATGCTAACCTTGTATAGTCTTACAGTTACGCAGTTGGAGCAAGCCGGGAGCGCGGGCATCTTGCCCGCTCCGTTGCTCCGTGCCGTGGGCTTTGTAGAGCGCTCCTTTTCAACCCTCAACACTCGGCGGTTGTAAGGCATCGGTCATTACCACTTCTCTCAACTGCGTAACTGTATTGTTCCACGAGGTTAACAGACACTGATACATCAAGTAAGGTCTAGCTACAGTCATGTCATCCTGAGCGAAGCGAAGGATCCACCCAATAACACCCGTATCGTAAGGCGCTAGCACGCTTCGCCCTCCCTTCGTGACTGGGGTGAACCTGTATGCTAACCTTGTGTACTCGTACACGTAACGCCTAACAAGAACAGGAACACGATGGAGCATCTAACCAATTGGGCGGGCAATTACCAGTACACAGCCCCCCGCCTGCACTACCCCGAAACCATCGAGCAGATTCGGGAACTGGTCACTCGTGGAACCAGACTCAAGGTACTCGGCACCCGCCACTCCTTTCACGGCATCGCGGACTCCCCCGGCGACCTCATCTCCCTCAAGCACCTTGATAGAGTAGTCGCGCTGGACCCTGAACGCCGCACTGTAACAGTCGAGGGCGGAATCCGGTATGGCGAGCTTTGCCAGCACCTACACCGCGCGGGCTATGCCCTGCCCAATATGGCCTCCCTGCCCCATATCTCTGTGGCGGGTGCCTGCGCGACGGCCACGCATGGCTCAGGGGTCGCTCATAGCAACCTCGCCACCTCCGTCTCGGCGCTGGAGATGGTGACGGGCGACGCCGAGGTGGTCACTCTATCGCGCGAGCAACACGGCGACCACTTTTCCGGGGCCGTCGTCAACCTGGGCGGGCTGGGCGTCGTCACGAAGCTCACCCTCGACATCATTCCGACATTTGAAATGCAGCAGGTAGTCTACGAGAACCTGTCTATGGCGCAGGTGGAGGCGCATTTCGAGGAGATTGTATCGAGCGGCTACAGCGTCAGTCTCTTCACGGACTGGCGCGGCGAGAACTTCTCGCAACTCTGGCGGAAGCAGCGCGTCACCGAGCGAGCGTCTTCCCAGGTGGAGCCTACGTGGTTCGGCGCGACGCTCGCCACCACTCAACTCCACCCACTTCCCGGCTTCCCCCCGGAACATTGCACCCCGCAGATGGGCATCCCCGGCCCCTGGCATGAGCGCCTGCCGCACTTCCGCATGGACCACACGCCCAGCAGTGGCGCGGAACTGCAAAGCGAATACCTCTTGCCGCGCCACCACGCCATCGCGGCCTTTCGGGCAATAGCCAGCCTGGGGGAACAGGTCGCCCCGCACCTTCAAATCACGGAGGTCCGCACGGTTGCCGCCGACGAGTTGTGGATGAGTCCCTGCTACCATCAGCCCTCTGTTGCCATCCACTTCACCTGGCTACCAGACTGGGAAGCGGTAAGCCAACTGCTGCCGTTGCTCGAAGCACACCTCGCGCCGTTTGAGGCCCGCCCCCACTGGGGCAAGCTGTTCACGACGCCGCCCACACAGCTGGCGGCACTCTTCGAGCGGTTGCCCGACTTCCAGCAGTTGCTGCGCTCCTACGACCCGCAGGGCAAATTCCGCAACACGTTCCTGGACACCTACATCTACGCCGCGCCCTGACCACCGCGCACTGCTGCCTAGGCACTTCTCGTAACCACCTGATTTCCGACCACGCCACGCAAAGGGCACAGGCTAATTGCTATTCGTATAGCCTCCCCAAAAACCTTATGTCAACTAAGGCTTACATTATCGCCCTTCAATGTAAGCTTTTGTAAGCCTTAGTTTACATAATCATCTGTAACCCGCTCCCACGCCGCCCCGTTCCCTCCTCGCCCTCTTGCCTTTTCCCTATTCCCCACCATAATTCCGCCACCATCTCACGCGCCGCGCCGCTCAACAACGTTCTGGCGGTCGTCGGTCGTCAATCGTCGGTCGTCGTCAGTTGGAGTCCCCATGCAACTCGCGCTATCCGGGCGCTCGCTCGGCGTCACCCACCCGCTCGACGAGGATATTCGCATCGCCGCCATTACCGGCTATCCCTGGCTCGTCATAGACGACGAGAAGTACAGGAGCTACCTCAACATCCCCGACTTTGACATCCGCGACCTGAAGCGCCTCTTCCTGCGGACCCAGCCCGCCGCCCTCGACGGCCTGCACCTGCCCGACTGCGACCCCCTCCATGCGGCAGAGGTCGAAGCGATAGCGAGGGAGGCCCGCCGCGTCGGCGCGCCCGTCGTCGTGCTCCGCGTCACCCAACCTGACGAGCGCATCATGGCCTTCGCTGAGATAGCCCAACGCTGGAGCACCGTCCTCGCCCTCGGCCCCTCCCGCGAGGTGGGTGCCGCCACCTTCGCCACCATCCGCCGTGTCGTCCGAGCCACCAACCACGATGCCCTCGGCTGGTACGTGGACGCCGTCGCCATCTGGCAGGCAGGCGAGGCCCTACAGCCTGAAGATGCCGCCCGCGCCGTCCTCCTCGCTATCGGAGACCGTGACCAGATGGGCGAGCCTGTCCTACCCGGCGAGGGCACCGCGCCACTCGTCCCCCTGTTGCAGCCCCTCGTCGCGGGCGGCTACGATGGTCTCGCCGTGCTGGACCTCGTAGGCATGGACACCCTCGACAACACGGAAGCGCTAGCGGGCGCGGGCCTGAAGGCGCTCAGGGAAGTCGTCACATCGGCGGGCTGGGCCGTCCAGCCATGACCGTGCGCGTCGCCATCTATCCCGGCAGCTTCGACCCTCTCACCGATGGGCACCTGAGCATCATCCGCCGCGCCGCCTGCCTCTTCGACAGGCTTATCGTCGTCGTCGGTTACAATCCCAACAAGAAGACCCTCTTTCCCGTTGAAGAGCGCACGCGCCTCATCCGCGAGGAGACGCGCGACCTGCCCAACGTCGAGGTAGACAGCTTCACGGGCGAACTGCTCGTCACCTACGCCCGCCGCGTCGGCGGCACCATCGTCGTGCGCGGCCTCCGCAACGAGGCCGACTTCCGCAACGAGTTCCAGCAGTCCAAAATGAACCACCAGATGATGCCCGAACTCGAAACCATCTTCCTTCTCAGCGACGAGGAAGATAGCTTCGTCAGCAGCACCCTCGTCCGCGACCTCATCAAGGAGGGCGGCGACTACACCCTCTTCGTCCCCGACGCGGTGGAGAGCCTGCAAACCTCCGGGGGCAACCCATGAGCGCGCCTGACCGCTGGCTCATCGCCTGCGACTTGGACGGCACCCTCTTCGACCACTCTCTACAGATTTCACCCCGCGTCCGCGCCACTTTGGCAGCCGCGCAGCAGGCGGGCCATGCCGTCACCCTCGCCACCGGGCGCATGTATCGCGCCACCCTCCCCTTCGCAACCGAGCTAGCCATAGACCAGCCGCTCATCTGCTACCAGGGGGCGCTCGTCCGGCGCGGCGACGACGAGATTTTCCACCTCACCCTGCCCCTCTCCGTCACGCGGGATGCCGTCAGCTTCGCCCTCGAACACGGCATCCACCTCAACGCCTACGTGGACGACCGCCTCTTCACCGCCCAGCGAACGCCGGAGGCTGACTTCTACGTCTCTCTCAACCCCGCCGTCGAGCTTGAGTTGGTGGGCGACCTGCTTGCCTTCCTCACCCGCGAACCGACCAAACTCGTCTTCATCCGGGACGAAGCCGCCACCGAGCACCTGCTGCCCGTCGCCGTCGAGCGCTGGGGCGAGCAGGCCCAGGTCGTGCGGAGCCACGCCCGCTTCGTCGAACTGACCCACCGCGACGCCAGCAAGGGCAGCGCCCTCCTCCACCTCGCTAGGGCGCTTGAGATTCCCCGCGAGCGCACCCTCGCCATCGGCGACAACCTCAACGACCTCTCCATGCTTCAAGAGGCGGGCGTCGGCGTAGCGATGGGCAATGCCCTCCCCGCCCTCAAAATCGCCGCCGATTGGGTTGCTCCGCCCCTCTCAGAGGATGGCGTGGCCGCCGCCGTCGAGCGCTTCGTTCTGGAGGGCCACCGTGACTGACCCCATCGACCCCGACAAAGAGGCGCAGTTCCGCCAGTGGTTCGCCACTGAAGAGCGCCGCCGCGACATCGCCCACCTTCGCAACGAAATAGCCCGCCTCGACCGGATTCAGTTCGCCAGCTACGCCCTTGCCCTGTTCTGGGTCTTTGGCACGGGCATCGCCTACCGTATGCGCTCCGACATTGTGCCCGCCGATGTGGCGGGCCTCATTACCGTCACGGTATTCATAGGCGCGGGCCTCATCGTCTGGTACATCGTCCGCCTCAAACGTGAACTCCGCCGCCGCCTTGACGCCCTCACCCCTCCGTCTGACCAAGCAAACCTCTGACTCCTTTGGAGTCTAGAACTCGTACCGCCCCAACTCCTCCCCCACCTCTACATCCGGGAAGACCCTCCGCGCCGCTTCCATATCGAGGCTTTCAGCAGGCGGCAGGTGAACGAGCACCAGCCGCTTCGCCCCTGCCTCTCGCGCGACGTGTGCCGCCCCCTCGGCGGTGGTGTGGCCCCCGAACCCGCCTGTTGCTTCGTGGACCAGAATGTCCGCGTCACGAGAGAGGCGCGTGATGGCCTCCGAAGGTTCCGTATCGCACGAGTACGCTACCACGCCACCACCTCTCGCGTCCTCCACGCGCAGCCCAATCACGGGAACGCTGTGCGTGCCCGGCGCGGCGGTGATGCGCCACTGTTCACTCTCCAGAACCTGCGCGCCCTCTTCCAGCGCCACCTCGTACCACTCGATTTCCGGCATCCCCTCCCAGCCGCTCGTGTCGAAGCTCTCGAAGGCCCGCCGCGCCTGTGAGATGGCAGGCGCGATGCCGTAGACGGGAATGGGTCGTCGGCGGCCTGCCAGCCAAATTTTCTCCATGAAAAGCGGGAAGCCGCCCGCGTGGTCTGCGTGCTCGTGCGTCACGATAAGTGCCTCGATCTGGTCGAGCGGCACGCCCGCCTGCATCAGGCGCTGCACCACGTCCCCGCCGCAGTCCACCACGATGACTGAGCCTTCGCCCTGAAAGGCGAGCATCGTCGTCGTGCGGTGCGGGTCGCTCAAAGCCGCTCCGGTGCCGAGTAGGTGAAGCGTGGGCATAAGTGCTCCTTCGTCGGGATAGTTTACCGTCAGGCGATTGTAAAACAGGCAACTGATAACAAAAAGAGAGGCGCGCCGAACCACCAATCCGCCCTGCTTGTATGTGCATGTTGCCGCTTGATAGAGTGAGTATTCTTCTGCTATTCTCTTGACAACAAGCAGCGTTTACGTACACTATCCCACATGCAGGCGAGGACCATCGCGCAGAGGTGGCACCGGGAGAGCGGTTGGCTCTCCCGCTTTTTTGTGTCACTGATGGTCGCGGCCCTCGCCTGGGCCATCGCGACGTGGCCGCTGGAATGGGTGACGTTGCTCCTCGTGGGCGGTGCCTTTGCCGCGCTGGTCTTCGTCCAGCCGCGCTGGGGCCTGTACCTCCTGCCCTTCGCCGTGCCCTTCGGCTCCATCCGCGAGGTGTCGGCTGGCCCGGCCACTATTGGTGGAACAGAGGCACTGCTGGGGCTGTTCCTCGCCGCCTGGGTGGCGCGGGGCGTCGCGCGCCGCAGCCTCGCGTTGCACCGCGTGCCGCTCGTAGGGGCAATTGGCCTGTGGTATGGCGTGATGCTGCTCTCCACCTTTCAAAGCCTGTCGCTCGGCGATAGCATCAAAGAGTTGATTAAGTGGGGTGAGACCTTCGCGCTCTACGCCATCGCCGCCAACGAACTGCGCCGCCGCGACATCGCCATCATCGTCGGCACCACCCTGGCGGCGGGCACCCTCGCCTCGCTGGAAGGCATCTACCAGGCGCTCTTTCGCGTCGGCCCGGCAGGCTTTCTCTTCCCGCTCGCGGGGCGCGTCTGGCTGCGGGCCTATGGCCGCTTCATCCAGCCGAACCCCTACGCGGGCTACCTGGGGCTAGTCCTGCCCCTCGCGTATAGCATCGTCGCGGTGAGCCTGGGCCTTGGTGGGCAGCAGGCGAGCGAGAGCACGCGAGACCATCGTCTCCGCTCGCGCGGCCTGCTCGTTGGGATAGCGGGCCTCGCGGCGGCTATCATTGGGCTGGCGCTCTTCTTCACCCTCTCGCGTGGGGGCTGGATTGGAGCCGGGTTGGCAGCCATCGCCATCGGCGTGCTCTTGAGCCGCCGCGCCGCTGTCGCATCCATGTTCATCGTGATTGGGTTGGCCCTCTTCCTGTTATTGGGTGGGGCACAACTCTTGCCAGAAGCCCTGTCAAACCGTGC
Source organism: Ardenticatenaceae bacterium (assembly GCA_036386615.1). Classification (GTDB taxonomy): domain Bacteria; phylum Chloroflexota; class Anaerolineae; order Ardenticatenales; family Ardenticatenaceae; genus DASVVH01. The sequence goes on along the minus strand of DASVVH010000277.1, from coordinate 4,744 downwards.
TACCGACTTCCTGCCGTATATCAATGTTCTCGACGTAGACGTGCGGGGCGCGCAGATTACCGAGGCCAACTTCTCAGTCATCGAGCGGCTCGCGCACTGGCAGGCAGCATTTGGGATGTGGGCAGATCAACCCTGGCTGGGGCAGGGCATAGGCAACTACGCCGCCGCCTACCCCGCCTACATGATTCCGCCCTGGGAGGAGCCGTTGGGCCACGCCCATAACCTTTTCCTGAACACCCTCGCGGAGACGGGCATCATCGGTCTCGGCGCGTACCTGCTCTTCTGGGGGAGCGCGCTCGTGCTTGCCTTCCGTGCGGTTCGCCGCAGCGAAGGGCCGTGGCGCGGCGTAGCAGTAGGAATTCTCGGCGCGATGGTACACTTACACGCGCACAACTTTTTCGATAACCTGTACGTGCATGGAATCTACCTGCACCTTGCTCTACTCCTCGCCATTGCGGCCATCCTGAGCCAGGGAACCGTGCAGCCAGAGGAGCTTTCATGAGAACAGAGGGTATGGACTCGGAGCGCCTGCATCTGAAAATCGGGACCCGCATTCGCAGCCGCAAGGAACAGAAGCGCTTCATCAAGTTCGCCGTCGTCGGCGCGATTGGCGCGGTGGTGGACCTGCTCGTCCTGAACACCCTCGTCTTCGTCTTTGGTGTGCCGGAACTGGTCGCCAATCCCTTCTCCGTCGCCACCGCGATTGTCTCCAACTTCACCTGGAACCGACTCTGGTCCTTCCCGGAGAGCCGCGCGCTGCCCCTCCTGCCTCAGTTCGGCAAATACGCCCTCATCAATCTGATGGGGTTGGCCTTGAACCATACCATTTTCTGGCTGATGCTCCACTACGTCCTGCCGTCCGTCGGCGTGGAAGGCCAGTTCATCGCCCTCAACCTCGCCAAAGCCGTCGCCATCGGCATTGTTCTCTTCTGGAACTTCGGCATTAACCGCGTCTGGACCTATCGCGGCCTGTAGCCACAACGTTCGGGAACTACATCTCGCAGGGGATGACACTATAGTGTCATCCCCTGTAATTTTTGAGACTGAGTTAAAGTGGGATAGGCGCAGGAGGAGAGGGAGCGAGAAAGGGGCCGGAGGGCACAGAGGCCAGTAGAGGCCAGTAACGGCCAGTATAGTGAAAAGTAGTTGCTATATAGATGTTAGATATTTTACAAGACGCGCTACTTTGACACAGCCTTGTGGCAGTGACACGGGAGACCCACGCGCGGGCGAAGATGTGATAAAATCTACCTATGGTGAACTCGGCTGGAACAGGAAACGAGATGCGAAGCAAGCGACTGGCGACCTATGGCTGGGTCGTGCTGGCCTACATACTGGCGGTAATTCTCTGGGGAGCCTTCGTCCGCGCGACAGGCTCCGGCGCGGGCTGCGGCAGCCACTGGCCGCTCTGCAACGGCGAGGTCATCCCTCGCTCGCCCCAGGTCGAAACCATGATTGAGTTCGCCCACCGCCTCACCAGTGGGCTGGCGACACCTCTCATGCTCGGCCTGCTCGTCTGGGCCATCCGCGTCTACCCGCGAGGGCACCGCGTTCGAGCAGGGGCATGGCTCTCGCTGCTCTTCTTCATCGTGGAGGCGCTGATTGGGGCCGGGCTGGTGCGGTTGGAACTGGTGGCGGACAACGCCTCCGTCGGGCGTGCCTTCGCCATAGCGGCCCACCTCCTCAACACCTTCATCCTCATTGCCCTGATGACCCTGACGGCGTGGTGGGCATCCGGCGGGGAGCGCCTTCGCCTGCGCGGGCAGGGCATGGTCGGCGGACTGCTCGGCCTCGGCCTCGTCGGCATGATGGTTCTGGGCACGAGCGGCGCGGTGGCCGCGCTGGGCGACACCCTCTTCCCCTCGACCTCCCTTGCTGACGCTTTGCGGCAGGACCTCTCCCCGGCGGCGCACCTCTTCATCCGCCTGCGCGTTCTGCACCCCATCATCGCCGTCGGCGTCGGCATCTATCTCGCCCTCGCCGCCACAATCGTCCGTTCCGCGCGCCCTGACCGCAACACGAAACGCTGGGCGCGGGCGCTCGTCCTGCTCTTCTTCGTGCAGCTTGGCGCGGGCCTGCTCAACGTGCTCCTGCTCGCCCCCATCTGGATGCAGTTGGTCCACCTGCTCCTTGCCGATCTGGTATGGATTGTGCTGGTGCTCCTGTCGGCGTCCGCCCTCGCCCAGCCCGCGCCGCAAAGGGGAGTGCTGGAACCCTCCCCCGCCTACGCCTCGCTCAAGCCGAGCTAGCTCAGAGCGAGACGGGTTCAAGCAACTGCGCCGAGTCATTGGAGGGCTTGTTCACCAGCGTCGAGACTGGGTAGTCCTCCATCCGCTCCGGTCCAATCGGCATGAGAACATTGCGTAGCGCCTCCGGCGAGGCATCCGGGTCGAGCCAGCGCCACAGCGCCTCTCCCGTGAGCATGACGGGCATCCTGTCGTGAACCCGCGCGACGCGCTCGTTCGCCGGGCCGGTAATCAGCGTGCAGGAAAGCACCTTCTCGTTAGCTTCGGCGGGGTCGCGCCACACCTCGTACAGCCCCGCGAAGGCGAAGGGTTCGCCATCCGAGAGGCGGAAGTAGTAGGGCTGCGAGCGGCTCTTGTTGTCGGAGCGCTGCCACTCGTAGAAGCCATCAGCCAACACGAGGCAGCGTCGGCGGGCAAAGGCCGCGCGGAAGGCGGGCTTCTCCGCCATTGTCTCCACGCGGGCGTTGATGAGCCGGTTGCCTATGCTGGCATCCTTCGCCCACGAGGGGATGAGACCCCACCGGAACATCTCCACGCGGCGCTCCTCCGGGTGCGTCAGCACCGCGACGGGCTGCGATGGGGCGACGTTGTAGCGAGGTTCGAGGCTCGCTGGCCTCTCCTCCAACTCGAATACTTCCTGAAGTCGTTCCGGCTTCGCCGTGAGGGTGAATCGTCCGCACATGGTGCCCTCCAAATCTGTTTTGAGTGGGTATCTACCCTATATTTTACCTGATACCCGCGTCTCCACAGAGCAAGACGCCTGCCCAATCCGTTGCCGTTCATCCGTTAGCGGTCGTCGGTCGTCAGTCGTCGGTCGTCATTCTGGAAGGTCGTGCCATGAAGGTTCACGTAAAAACACTGGGCTGCCGCCTCAATCAGGCCGAAGCCGAGCGCATCGCTCAGGGCTTCGTGCTCACGGGCCACGAGGTCACGCCCGACGAGGCTCAGGCGGACCTCGTCGTTCTCAATAGCTGCACCGTGACCGGACGCGCGGGCAAAGAGTCCGTTCGCGCCACGCGCCACACGGCGGAACAGCGGGTCGTCGTCACGGGCTGTCACAGCGAAGTCGCGCCGGAGACGTTTGCCGGGGCCGACCTCATCGTCGCCAACGCCGAGAAAGAAAATCTGGTTGCCCTGGCGACTCAAGCAATCGGGACGGAGGGCTTCGCGCTGGGAGCCGACTACCGTGAGGACGCCGCGCTCCAACTCTATCCCCTTGTCCTCGACGCGACCCGTGCCTTCGTGAAGATTCAGGACGGCTGCAATCTCGCCTGCACCTTCTGCCTCACAACCATCGCGCGGGGCGATGCCCGCAGCAGGCCACTAGAAAGCGTGCTGGCCGAGGTGCGCCGCCTTGCCGCGCTCGGCTGTCAGGAGGTCGTTCTAACGGGCGTCCACGCTGGCTCCTACGGGCGCGAGCAGCAGGGCCAGCCCGACCTGGGCACCTTAATAGATCGCGTTCTGACGGAAACCGGGATACCGCGCCTGCGCCTCTCATCTCTTGAACCCTGGAACTTCAAGACCGAATGGCTGGAACTGTGGCCGAAGTGGGGCGACCGCCTCTGCCGCCACCTACACATGAGCCTTCAGAGCGGCTCCGAGACGGTGCTGCGGCGGATGCGCCGCGCCTACCGTGCCGAGAGCTTCGCAGACAAGGTGAGCGCCGCGCGGGCCATCATCCCCGACGTTGCCATCACCACCGACATCATCGTCGGCTTCCCCGGCGAGACGGAGCAGGAGCACGAGGAGAGCCTGGCCTTCGTGGAGGCGATGGCCTTTGCCGACGCGCACATCTTCACTTTCAGCCCGCGCCCAGGCACGCGCGCCGCGACGATGGGCGGGCAGGTTTCCGGCCCGGTCAAGAAGCGCCGCCACCACGAGATGCGCGTTGTCACGGAAGGCACCGCCAACCGCTACCGCGAGGCGATGCTGGGCACCCTACAGCCCGTCCTCTGGGAAAAGCCTACAGAGGACGGCACCGCGCAGGGCCTGAGCGACACCTACCTGCGTGTCCACAGCCACGACGTGCGCGCCCGCCGTAACACCATCGCCCGCGTGCGTCTCTCGCGCCTGGAAGAAGAGGCGTTCGTCGCTGAGTGGCCTGAATAGCAGCCGGAACCCAACTTGCGACCAACACGTTTGACTTACCAGGGGAGCTATCGGCAAGGGGCTTGCTAGCATTACCTACTACAGTCTCAGACTCCGGGTTTTATTGCTCCCTACCTGGGGCGTGCTATGATTTTCATTCTTTCGGTGTCCGCGCCCGGCACATCGGTTTCTGAGGACCAACGACCATGAGCATCAAAGAGCAGTTGAACGCCGAGTTGAAAGAGGCGATGCGGAACAAGGAGACCGCCCGGCGTGACGCGATTCGCTTTCTGCTCTCGGCGGTTCGGAACGCCGAGATTGACAAGGGTAGCGAGCTTTCCGAGCAGGAAACCGTCACTCTCTTCCAGAAGCAGGCCAAACAGCGCCGCGAATCCAGTGAGGCGTTCGAG
>DASVVH010000276.1:0-5715 GCA_036386615.1 Ardenticatenaceae bacterium | reverse complement strand
CAACTACACCGCGCAGGATGGCGGTCCCTTTGAACGGCTCCTCTGGGCACGCAAGGCCACGAACATCGATGATCTTGTGTGTGAACTCGCCCAAGAGAAACTGCGGGCCACCTTTGAGGCGGGTGCCTGGGAAGAGGCCGTGAATGCTTTTTCGGCGACATACGAGAAGGAGCGTCACGGCAAGCGAGACCAACTGACCTCGCTTGAGCAGGTCATGCAGAACCTGCTGGCGAGCCTCGACACCTTGAGGAATCCTCAGATGATACAAGCTGCTGAGGCTCGGTACGAGGCTGCTCAAGAGGAGTACAATCGATTGACAGCAGATCTGGTTTCGACGGAGACCGAGATGCGCCTCTTTGAGGCCGTGCAGAAGCTCAAGGAAACCTATGCCCCTGCGCTCGACAATTGGCCGAACTTGAATACGGACGAGAAACGAATCCTGCTGCACGCATTTGTGACCCGCATTGAAGCCAACCCACTTGAGAACAAGGCCCTACATCTGATTATCCAGTGGCGTGACGGGAGTTGCGATGAGATCACAGTGCGGCATCGCGGTAACAAGTCGCCTAGCTGGCTCCCTGATGAGACTAGACGCCTGCTCGAACTCGTGGATAGCGGTGCCTCGCAGATCGAGATTGCCCGTGAGTTCGCTGACCTGAAATGGAAGCGCATCGAAAACAGGATTCGTCACGAACGTGGTAGTTTCCGGCTGGGGACTCGCCCTATTAAACCACATGAGACCTACAGAGATTACCTAACACATAAAGATAAGGATTCTCTTTGGCGTCACTGGTCGTCCGACGAGGCGGAGCGCCTTGCTGTTCTCATTCGCTCCGGTGCAACACAAATCGAGATTGCACGAGAGTTCCCTGACCGCACTTGGAGGCAGATTCGAGATAAGGTACGTGCAGTGACTGGTAAGCGCTCACTCACCTCCTCCGAACGCCCTATCAAGACACTGGAAACCTATCGAGATTACCTAAAACGGGTGGGGCTGGACAGCGAGGGCGAGGAGGGGGACCAAGTTGTCGTTGACGACCAAAGTGAGAATATTGTGACGAATGTCGGTTCTGTCACCTGTTCAGAAAAAGTACACCCTTATGAGACAGCGAGATTTCCCCAGGGCGAGGCCAGGCTCCACCCCCCACCAAGCCCGCGTGCGAGATGGTGTGGTGCGGGGCGCGAAACGGGCGGTGCTGGAGAATCGGCGTCCCGGCGGGAAGCTGGTCCGCGACGCTGTAGATGCTGGTCACATCCAACTGCTCGTCCAGCGTCATGCGCGGCAGGATGGAGGGCAGCGAACGCGCCATCAGCGTCTTGCCCGACCCCGGAGGGCCACTCAGCAAGACGTTGTGGCCGCCAGCCGCCGCGACCTCAAGGGCGCGCTTGGCGTGCTCCTGCCCCTTGATGTGGCAGAAGTCGGCGGCATAATCAAGGGCCGAGAGCGGGCGGTCCGGCGCAACGGTGGGCCGCAGGGGTTGCAGGGGCACGTCCCCCGTCAGGTGGTCCGCAAGCTCGCGCAGTGAGTGGACGCCGTAGACATCCAGCCCCGGAATCAGTGCCGCTTCGGGGGCATCATCGGCGGGCACGAAGAGGCGGCGCAGCCCCTCCTGCCGCGCCAGCCGGGCCAGAGGGAGAACCCCGCTGACGTGCCTAACACTTCCATCCAGCGACAGTTCCCCGATGAACATCGCATCGTCAAGGTCACTGACGACCTGCCCCGTCGCCAGCAGCAGCCCGACCGCGATAGGCAGGTCGTAGACGGGGCCGACCTTCCGAATGTCCGCTGGGGCGAGGTTGATGGTCAGGCGCTGGCGCGTGAAGTAGCAGCCACTGTTGAGCACGGCGGCGCGCACCCGTTCCAGGCTCTCGCGGACGGCGGCATCCGGCAGGCCGACCAGCGTCATCTTGCCCGCCATTCCCCGCGACACATCCACCTCAACCGCGACGGCCACGCCCTCCAGCCCCTCAATCGCGCAACTCTGCACCGTTGCCAGCATCGTTCCTCCTCGCCTAAAGCCTCGGACGTAGCGCCTGCTATACCCTTCTCTCTCTGATAGTCGTCAGGTCATCCCAGCCGCGCCACATCCCCGTCGGGCCAAGCGCCTCTACCGTCGCCGCGCCTGCGGCAGTGCCCCAGCGCAGCGCCTCCTCAAACCTATCGCCGCGCGCGAGGGAGGCGAGGAGCGCCGCGTCAAAGGCATCGCCCGCGCCCGTGCTGTCCACCACCGTTGCCGGGAAGGCAGGCACAACGTGAGCGCCGTGCTCTCCCGCCACGATGCACCCCTCCTGCCCCAACTTGAGGATGACCGTTCGCGCTCCAAGCGCCAGCAGCGCCCCGATCATCGCCTCCGGCTCCCGCTCGCCAGTCACCTTCTCGCCCTCGTCGTCGTTCAGCGAGAGGATGTCCAGGTGGGGGAGCAGAGGATAGAGGTTTTCCCGGCGTTGCCGGGCCGAGCCGCCCACCGGGTCCAGGCTGGTGAGGATGCCCCGCGCCCGCGCCTCGGCCAGCTTCCCCGCCAGCGTGCCATCTTCCAGGCCGAGTGCGGCAAAGAAGCCGCCGACATGCAGCGCGAAGACTCCTTCCAGCATCTCAGGGGTGAGCGCGGCAGGAGTGAGCACGTTGTTCGCGCCCGGCGTCGAGATGAAGCGCCGCTCACCGCTACTGTCCACCAGCACGATAGCGATGCCCGTTGGCGTGCCGGAAACGCGCCCCACCAGCGACGTATCCACCCCGCTTCCCTGCCACGCCAGCAGCAGCGCCTCGCCCAGCAAATCCTCGCCGATGCAGACCAGCAGCGACGCCTGCACGCCGAGCCGCGCCAGCACCACCGCCACGTTGCCCCCGCACCCACCGGGATACGAAGTCACCGTCTGCGGGTGGACGGAGCCAGTGCGCGGCACCTCGTCTACGGGCCGCGCCACCACGTCCATCACGCCGTTTCCCAGCACGAGAATCTTTGGTCCCTGCATTACGCGTTTCCACTCACGATAGCGCGGCGAAGCCCCTCCCTACGCTTGTTGACCCTTTATATCTCAACCTGCGCCCCTAGCTCTACTACCCTATCCGGCGGCAGGCGGAAGAAGTCGGTGGCGTTGCGCGCGTTGCGGCTCATCAGGGCGAAAAGCTGCTCGCGCCAGCGTGCCATGCCCGGTAGGTTGCTTGGGAGCACCTGTTCGCGACCCAGGAAGTAGGTAACGTCCTCCGGGTCTATCTCCAGGCCATGCTCCCGTGCGAGCGCGAGGTCACGCGGCACATTTGGATCCTCCATAAAGCCATAGTGGAGGAGCACCTGATAGAAGCCATCCTGTAAGTGCTGCACCTCTATTCGCCGTCCCTGCGAGACGTGGGGGATCTCCTCCGTCATCACCGATAGAAGAACGACCTCCTTGTGGAGCACGCAGTTGTGCTTCAGGTTCTGCAACAGCGCAGGCGGGGTGGCTTTCGGGTCGCTGTACATGAAGACCGCCGTGCCCGACACCCGCGTGAACTCTTCGGTCTGCACGCGCTGAGTGAACTCCCTGAACGGTGTCAATGTCTCGGCCATTCGCTCGCGCAGGATGCGCCGCCCCCGCTTCCAGGTCGTCATCACAGTGAATACGATGGCCCCAATCACTAGGGGGAACCAGCCGCCGTCTGGAATCTTGACTAGATTCGCACCCCAGAACGCCACGTCAATCACCAGGAAGAAGACCAGGAAGGCCAGTGCTGCCGGGCGCGACCATTTCCACCGTTCACTGATGACGAGGTACATGAGAATGGCGGTCACGACCATCGTCGTCGTCACTGCCACGCCATACGCCGCCGCCAGATTGCTGGAAGAGCCAAAGGCGACTACCAGGGCGACGCACGACACCATCAATATCCAGTTGATGGCTGGGATGTAGATTTGCCCGAACTCCGTTTCCGAGGTGTGCTCAATCGCCACGCGGGGCAGATAGCCAAGTTGGACCGCTTGCATCGTGAGTGAGAACGCGCCCGTAATCAGTGCCTGCGAGGCAATGACCGTCGCCGCCGTCGCGATAAACACCACTGGATAGAGCGCCCATTCCGGTGCCATCCGGTAAAAGGGATTCTCCACCGCTTCGGGGTGTTCCAGCAGCAGCGCCCCCTGCCCGAAATAATTGAGCATCAGCGCGGGCAGCACGACCACGAACCATGCCCAGCGAATCGGCGTCTTCCCGAAATGTCCCATATCCGCGTACAGGGCCTCGCCGCCCGTGACCACCAGAAAGACGGAGCCGAGCACCAGATACCCGTGCCAGCCGTTCCGCGTGAAGAATTCCAGCCCATATAGGGGGTTGATAGCCGCAAAGACAGTCGGGTGATGCAGAATCCACCGGATGCCGAGCAGCGCGAGCGTCGCAAACCACAGCAAGATTACAGGCCCAAAGACCTTGCCCACACTTGCCGTGCCCCGGCTCTGGAAGAGGAAAAGCCCTACCAGAATGCCGATGGTAATCGGGATAATGTACGGCTCGAAGAATGGAGTAGCGATGCCTAGACCTTCCACCGCTGAGAGCACGGAGATGGCGGGGGTAATCATCCCGTCCCCGTACAGCAGCGCGGTCCCAAATAGGCCAAGCAGGATGAGCGCCCAGCGCCGTGTCTTACGCTCCACGCCGCGTAGCGGTGTGATGAGCGCCGTGAGCGCCAGAATCCCCCCTTCGCCCCGGTTGTCCGCCCGCATCACAAAGACGAGGTACTTGATGGAGATGACGATGATGAGCGACCAGAAAATCAGGGAGAGGATGCCCAGCACGTTCGCGGGCGTTACCGGAATGCCGTAGTGCTCGTGGAAGGATTCCCGGAAAGCGTAGAGGGGGCTGGTGCCGATGTCGCCGTACACCACGCCCAGCGCGCCCAGCGCGAGGTATGCCAGGTATTTGCCCTGAGGTTCGCCGTGACCGTGACCATGCCCACCGCCTGCGTCGTCGGGATGCTCGCGCGCCTCTTCTGTCTGTTTCTGCTCTATCTGCATCTTCGCCCTTCTCTTCCGTCTCTTTGGATTGCGCTCTGTTGAAGCCAGGTCAGGAGTCACTGGTACACGAGAGTCGCGTTCCTGCCCTGGTCAATGGTTTTCTTCAAGTCTACCAGACTCGCTTCTGTATTAGAAGTAAGCCCGTTGCTGGTCGGGCGAGATGAGCTACACCGGAGTGGGCGACAAGTGCCTAGTCCTCTTTTATGTGAACCAAAGCCAACAAAAGCCAACATTCAAGCTCACTAATGTTGGCTTCCTTTTACATAAGATACGGCATGGAATAAGCTATGGCTTCTGAAACTTTGTCGAGGCCCTTCCTTACTTTGTCACTTATTTCTATAGCTACTACATACTCATCTACTAGGAAGGTGGGCCTGGATCAACCTTTGAGGTAGGCTTTAGTAGGCTTCACTTCACATAAGGTGGTCTGAGTATCGGCCACGCGCCCACATCGCTCCTTGCATACCTTCTGCTCTCCGCCCCTGACACAGCAGGGCCGTGCTCTCACAACGCTTGCAACCTGCCAGGAGGAGTTATACAATTCTTGTCACTTCCTCCCGCGCCTGCGCGGTGCTGTTTGTACACGGTCCACACTCCTTGAAAGGCCCGGTTATGCCCGTCTCGGTTGCGAACTCACAGCTTATCTATGACGCGCTCAAAGGTAATGGCGTCCGGCTGATGTCAGCGCTGCCCGAAACGTGGCTCGTCCACCTCATCCGCATGGCCGACGACG